>NZ_JBKKRK010000008.1:0-279770 GCF_048847255.1 Pseudomonas algeriensis
GTCTCAACCGAGGCGCGCATTCTACAGCGCCCCGTGTATCTGTCAAGCGGTTATTTTAAGAAGTTTTCAAAGTTTCGCTTGGAAATCCTTAACAACTTCAACCACTTGCGCTTTCGATCTCTCGTTAGCGGGAGGCGAATTCTACAGCGTTACCCGCTGCTGTCAACACCTCTTTTTTACCGCTTTCGACCGAGAGGATCGAACCGTCGATAGCGCCCAACAAACCGGCCCACCCACTCCTTCCGCGCCTCGATGAACTGAAGCGAAGCACTTACCGAAACTTGGTTAACTCGTTGAAACTCAAGGAGTTTTCCGTTTCGATTGCGCCGGAAGTGGGGCGAATTATAGACATCCAGAATTTGCCGTCAACCCTTTATTTTGTTTTCTATCAATCAGATACCCAAATGACCGCAAGCGCCCTTCTATATAGAAGGGAGGCTACAGGACGCCGGAGTCCCGCAAGGTCGCTATCGCTGCAGTATCCAGCCCCAGTACCCGCTGCAACACCTCCATCGTATGTTCGCCTAATAAGGGAGGCGCGTTTCTATATTCAATCGGCGTATCGGACAAGCGAATAGGGCTGGCTACTTGCGGCACTGTACCGGCCAACAGGTGGGGCAACTCGATCGCCAACCCGCGAGCCTGCACCTGAGGATCGGCAAACACCTGGGCCAAATCGTTGATAGGGCCACACGGCACTCCGGCTTGCTCCAACTGAACCACCCACTCGGAAGTCGTCTTGAATACCGTCGCCTGGCGAATCAACGGGATCAGTGCCGCCCGGTTCGCCACTCGCATCTTGTTCGTCGCGAACCGGGGATCATCGGCCCACTGCGGTTGGCCGGCGACCTCGGCGAATTTTCGAAATTGACCGTCGTTACCCACCGTAAGGATGAAGTCACCATCAGCTGTGGGAAAATCCTGGTAAGGCACGATATTGGGATGCGCATTTCCCAACCGCTTCGGCGCACTGCCTGTGGTCAGGTAATTCATTGCCTGGTTGGCCAGGCATGCCACCTGAACATCCAGCAAAGCCATATCGATATGCTGCCCACCTCCGGCATGGTCGCGATGAGCCAACGCCGCCAGGATGGCAGCGGTCGAATACAAGCCGGTCAGAATATCCGTCAATGCAACACCGACTTTCACCGGCCCAGCTCCCTCTTCCCCTTCCGGTCGACCGGTAAGGCTCATCAAGCCTCCCAGCCCTTGGATCATGAAGTCATACCCGGCGCGCTTGGCATATGGCCCCGTCTGGCCAAAACCGGTGATCGAACAATAGATCAACTGCGGATTGATAGCCTTTATCGAGTCGTAATCCAGGCCATAGGCAGCGAGTCCACCCACCTTGAAGTTTTCGATCAGAATGTCGGACTTCGCCGCTAGCTCCCGGATCAGCTTCTGGCCCTCGGGGCGAGTAAAATCGATCGTGACCGATTGCTTGTTGCGATTGGCCGCTAGGTAATAAGCCGCCTCGGTCGTGTTCTCGCCGTAAGCGTCCTTAAGGAAGGGCGGGCCCCACGCACGCGTATCATCACCATTGCCAGGGCGCTCGACCTTGATGACATCCGCGCCCAGGTCCGCCAGGATCTGCCCAGCCCAAGGCCCGGCCAGGACCCTTGATAAATCCAATACCCTCAGATGCGAAAGCGCGCCCATCGCCGGCCTCCTATTAATAGAACGCCTGAATACCGGTTTGCGCGCGCCCCAGGATCAACGCATGGACATCATGGGTGCCTTCGTAGGTATTCACCACTTCCAAGTTCACTAGGTGACGAGCAATGCCGAATTCGTCGGATATACCGTTGCCGCCCAACATGTCTCGGGCCATGCGCGCGATATCCAGAGATTTACCGCAAGAATTACGCTTCATGATCGAGGTAATCTCCACCGCAGCCGAGCCCTCGTCTTTCATGCGCCCCAGACGCAAGCAGCCTTGCAGCGCGAGGGTGATTTCCGTCTGCATGTCGGCCAGCTTCTTCTGGATCAACTGATTTGCCGCCAACGGGCGTCCGAACTGTTGCCGATCAAGCGTGTACTGACGGGCGGTGTGCCAGCAAAACTCAGCGGCCCCCAACGCCCCCCAGGAGATGCCATAGCGTGCCGAGTTCAGGCAAGTAAACGGCCCCTTCAGGCCTCGGACGTCTGGAAAGATGTTCTCCTCCGGAACGAATACATTGTCCATGACGATTTCGCCAGTAATCGACGCGCGCAGCCCGACCTTGCCGTGAATAGCCGGCGCACTCAGGCCTTTCCAGCCTTTTTCCAGGACGAAGCCGCGGATATCGCCAGCGTCGTCTTTGCCCCAGACGACAAACACATCAGCGATCGGGCTGTTGGTGATCCACATCTTGCTACCCGTCAAGCTGTAGCCGCCTTCCACTTTCCGCGCGCGAGTAATCATCGCGCCCGGGTCGGAACCGTGGTTTGGCTCAGTCAGGCCGAAACAGCCGATCCATTCGCCCGAAGCCAGCTTCGGTAAATATTTCTGTTTTTGCGCCTCGGTCCCGAATTCATTGATGGGCACCATGACCAGCGAGGATTGCACGCTCATCATCGAGCGATAGCCGGAATCGACGCGCTCCACTTCCCTGGCAATAAGGCCATAGCTGACATAGTTCAATCCGCTGCCACCGTATTGCTCGGGAATGGTCGCCCCCAGCAGGCCCACTTCGCCCATTTCACGAAAAATCGCCGGGTCGGTCTTTTCATGACGGAACGCTTCCAGCACTCGAGGCGCGAGCTTCTGCTGGGCAAATTGTTCGGCGGTGTCACGAATCATTCGCTCTTCTTCTGTGAGCTGCTGATCCAACAACAGTGGGTCGATCCAGTTGAAGCTCGCTTTACCGGCCATGAGAAACCTCGCCAATGAGATGAAAATTTGTGGATTGATCCTAGGCGCGGTTTCCTACTAGAGCAAACGAGGATTCCGCATGTTGTTGTGCTAATTTCTCACTCCGTAAAAGGCGAAAAGGCCGTTTATGCCCTTCACGAGTGAGGTCTCCGTACATGCGCCGCAAGATTCCCAGCACCGCCGCCCTGGTCAGCTTCGAGGCCGCGGCCCGCCATGAAAGCTTTACCAAGGCCGCGCAAGAGCTTTCGCTCACACAGGGCGCGATATGCCGACAGGTTGCCAGCCTGGAAGAGTTTCTGAGCGTGGAACTCTTTCGACGTTCAAGGCGCGGCGTAAAGCTGACCGAAGCAGGGCTTTCCTACAGTCGTCGAATTGCCATGCAGCTGGACGCGGTCGAGCGTGACACTCTGTCAGTCATGGGCCATACCGGCGCGAACGTCATCGAGCTGGCGGTAGTGCCAACATTCGGTACGCAATGGTTGTTGCCACGGCTGAAGGATTTTCAAAAGCAGCACCCCGAAGTTACGGTCAACCTGACCAACCGAACACGCCCTTTCCTCTTTGCCGACACCGATTTTGATGCCGCCATCTATTTCGGCGATGCCGATTGGTCCGGTACCGAATCCCACAAGTTGATGGGCGAAAACCCGATGCCGGTATGCAGCCCGGCATTACTGGGAAACCGAAAGGCGCTGACACCGGAGGCTATTGCTCAATTGCCACTGCTTCAGCAGACCACCCGCCCCTATGCATGGCGCCAATGGTTCAGCTCGCAGGAGCTGAACATTGCACGGGACCTGACAGGACCGCGTTATGAACTATTCTCGATGTTGGCCCAAGCAGCCATGCATGACATGGGAATCGCGTTGATCCCGCCTTTTCTGATCCAGCGCGAACTGGCGGAGGGTCGTTTGGTAATCGCCAATCGCAACGCATTGTCGAGCATCAAGGCGTATTACCTGATGATTCCCGAACGAAAGGTGAAATCTGCTTCGCTTCAGGCGTTTCGCGACTGGCTGGTAAACCAGGCCAAGGGCTATCTCCTTGAATAGCAATGCAAAATTACGATCTTGACTACGTAGTCAGTTTATTAGGATCGCTACAGATATAAGCTTATGTCGCATAAAACCAAACTGTTATGGAAGAAGTACAATCGTCCCACAACCGGCTAAATACGTGGCTTTGAGCCACATTCTCCAACGCATGCTTACGTATTCACCTTGACAATGTAAAAAGTAAGACGATTCCCCGCCTATCCCTTGAAGAACAAGGCTTCACGGGCAATTGAACCTGATGGTTGCGACACTAGGTCACAGGGTGACTTGTAGTTAATTTTTCGTCACACGTCATAATCCCTTGAAGGGCAGAATTTTCGCCTGCAAAATGCCGCGCCCCGCCTGAAGAGGCGAGGTCGTGCTGATCGGCCGCCCCAGCCGCACCATCCGAAGTGCCTGGGTTTACTCAATAAGATCACGCAGGAGATTTGACGTGCACATTGGTGTTCCCCTCGAAACCCAAACGGGTGAAACACGGGTTGCTGCTACCCCGGAAACCATCAAGAAGCTCATCGGCCAAGGCCATAAGGTTACTGTTCAAAGTGGCGCCGGTATCAAGGCCAGCGTGGTCGACACTGCTTACGAAGCGGCGGGCGCAACTATTGGCAGCGCCAGCGATGCGTTCGGGGCCGAACTGATCCTCAAGGTGGTCGCCCCCAGCGATAGCGAACTGGTGCTGATCAAGAGCGGCAGCGTTCTGGTGGGCATGCTCAATCCGTTCAATAACGAGACCATTACCAAGCTGGCCGAGCGCGGCATTACCGCATTCGCCCTTGAGGCCGCCCCACGCACGTCCCGGGCCCAAAGCCTGGATGTGTTGTCGTCTCAAGCGAACATTGCCGGGTATAAGGCCGTGCTGCTGGCCGCCCATCACTATCCACGCTTCATGCCGATGCTGATGACAGCGGCGGGCACCGTGAAAGCGGCGCGAGTATTGATCCTTGGCGCCGGTGTGGCGGGGCTGCAGGCAATTGCCACGGCCAAGCGCCTGGGTGCTGTGATCGAGGCTTCGGATGTGCGGCCCGCGGTAAAGGAACAAATCGAATCCCTCGGCGCCAAGTTCGTCGACGTGCCTTACGAAACCGACGAAGAGCGCGAATGCGCCGTCGGCGTTGGAGGTTACGCCCGGCCCATGCCTGCCAGCTGGATGCAGCGTCAGGCATGGGCTGTGCACGAGCGCGCCAAACAAGCTGACATTGTCATTACCACGGCACTGATTCCGGGCCGCAAGGCACCGACGCTGCTAAGCGCCGAAACCGTCGCGCAAATGAAACCCGGCTCGGTGGTCATCGACCTCGCGGCAGCCCAGGGCGGCAATTGCCCGCTGACCGTGGCCGACCAGGTGGTTGTCGAGAACGGCGTCACCATCGTCGGCCCGACCAACCTGGCTGGCGAAGTCGCGGCCGATGCCTCGGCGCTGTACGCCCGTAACCTGCTGGACTTCCTGAAGCTGGTCTTCACCAAGGAAGGCCAGTTCGACGTGAACCTGGAAGACGACATCGTCGCAGCGTGCCTGATGTGCCGCGACGGCCAAGTCATCCGCAAAAACGCCTAAGCAGGGATTCAGACAATGGAAGAGCTTATCTCCCCCGGTATCTACAACCTGATCATCTTTGTGCTGGCCATTTATGTCGGTTACCACGTGGTCTGGAACGTAACGCCTGCGCTGCATACGCCGCTGATGGCGGTGACCAACGCCATTTCGGCCATCGTGATCGTCGGCGCGATGCTCGCCGCCGCCCTGACCGTAACGCCTCTGGGCAAGACCATGGGTACTCTCGCCGTGGCCCTGGCAGCGGTGAACGTGTTCGGTGGCTTCCTGGTGACGCGCCGCATGCTCGAGATGTTCAAGAAAAAAGCCCCGAAAGCCGTAAAAGAAGAGGCGCCCAAGTAATGAGCATGAACCTGGTAACGACGCTCTACCTGATTGCGTCCATCTGCTTCATCCAAGCCCTCAAAGGCCTGTCGCACCCTACCACCTCCCGTCGCGGCAACCTGTTCGGCATGCTCGGCATGGCATTGGCGGTGCTTACTACCGTCGGACTTATCTACAAACTGGGAGCCGAGCTGGCGACTGCCGGCATTGGTTATGTCATCGTTGGCTTGTTGATCGGCGGCACCGCCGGTTCGATCATGGCCAAGCGTGTCGAGATGACCAAGATGCCGGAGCTGGTGGCGTTCATGCACAGCATGATCGGCCTGGCGGCGGTGTTCATTGCCATCGCCGCTGTCGTCGAGCCGCAATCGCTGGGCATCGTCAAGCAATTGGGGGATTCGATTCCGGCGGGTAACCGTCTGGAGCTGTTCCTTGGCGCGGCAATCGGCGCAATCACGTTCTCCGGTTCGGTGATCGCCTTCGGCAAGCTGTCGGGCAAGTACAAGTTCCGCCTGTTCCAAGGCGCTCCGGTGCAGTTTGGCGGTCAGCACAAGCTCAACCTGATCCTGGGCCTCGCCACACTGGGCTTGGGCCTGGCTTTCATGTTCACCGGCAACCTCGGCGCATTCGCCTTGATGCTGGCCCTGGCGTTTGTCCTGGGCGTGCTGATCATCATCCCGATCGGCGGTGCGGACATGCCGGTGGTGGTCTCGATGCTCAACAGCTATTCCGGTTGGGCCGCAGCGGGCATCGGCTTCTCGCTGAACAACTCGATGCTGATTATTGCAGGCTCGTTGGTGGGTTCGAGCGGCGCGATCCTCTCGTACATCATGTGCAAGGCGATGAACCGCTCGTTCTTCAACGTACTGCTCGGCGGTTTCGGCAACGCCGCAGATGCTGCTGGCCCGGCAGGCTCCAAAGAAGCCCGCCCAGTGAAATCCGGCTCGGCTGACGACGCGACTTTCCTGCTGACCAACGCCGATACGGTGATCATCGTTCCAGGCTATGGCTTGGCGGTCGCCCGGGCGCAGCACGCGTTGAAAGAACTGACCGAGAAGCTGACCCACCACGGCGTGACGGTGAAATACGCAATCCACCCGGTTGCCGGTCGTATGCCCGGCCACATGAACGTCCTGCTGGCCGAGGCCGAAGTGCCTTACGACCAGGTATTCGAGATGGAAGACATCAACTCCGAGTTCGGCCAGGCCGACGTGGTGTTGGTGCTGGGCGCCAACGACGTGGTCAACCCGGCGGCGAAGAACGATCCGAAGTCGCCGATTGCCGGCATGCCGATTCTCGAGGCGTTCAAGGCCAAGACCATCATTGTCAACAAGCGCTCGATGGCCAGCGGTTATGCCGGCCTGGACAACGAGCTGTTCTATCTCGACAAGACCATGATGGTGTTCGGCGACGCCAAGAAGATCATCGAAGACATGGTCAAAGCAGTGGAATAAGCGTCAGCTGTTTATCAAAACGCCCCGACTTGTCGGGGCGTTTTGATTTGTATCAAGGCAAAGCGTTACCGATCCGGTAATGATGTTTTGCCTGAAACGCCCGTAATAGAGGCCTTAAATGCGACTTTTGTAGCGGGTCGGGCTCGGCGCGAATTCTCTAGACTGCGCATCCAGCTTCCAGCCCGAGAAACCATTCATGTACCGTGATCGTATCCGCCTGCCTTCGTTGTTGAATAAAGTGATGAGCGCTGCCGAGGCAGCCTTGCTCATTGAAGACGGAATGACCGTCGGCATGAGCGGCTTTACCCGCGCCGGAGAAGCGAAGGCCGTGCCGCACGCACTGGCCGAACGCGCCAAGGTCACGCCGCTGAAAATCAGCCTGATGACCGGAGCAAGCCTGGGCAACGATCTGGATAAGCAGCTCACCGAAGCTGGCGTACTGGCACGACGCATGCCCTTCCAGGTGGACAGCACCCTACGCAAGGCCATCAACGCAGGCGAGGTGATGTTCATCGACCAGCATCTTTCGGAAACCGTCGAACAGATGCGTAACGCCCAGCTCACGTTGCCAGATATTGCAGTGATCGAAGCGGTGGCGATCACCGAGCAAGGTCATATCGTGCCGACCACGTCGGTAGGTAACTCCGCCAGCTTTGCAATCTTCGCCAAGCAAGTGATCGTGGAGATCAACCTGGCCCATAATCCAGATTTGGAAGGCCTGCACGACATTTACATCCCCAGCTATCGTCCAACTCGCCTGCCGATCCCCCTGGTGAAGGTTGACGACCGTATCGGCAGCACCGCCATCCCGATCCCACCGGACAAAATCGCCGCCATTGTCATCTCACAACAATCAGATTCCCCTTCGACGGTCTTGCCGCCGGATGACGACACCCAGGCCATCGCCGACCATCTGATCAGCTTTTTCAAGCAAGAAGTCGCGGCCGGGCGCATGACCAACAAGCTTGGCCCTCTGCAGGCCGGCATCGGCAGCATTGCCAACGCAGTGATGTGCGGATTGATCGACTCTCCGTTTGAAGAACTGACCATGTATTCCGAGGTATTGCAGGACTCCACATTCGACCTCATCGATGCCGGCAAGCTGAGTTTCGCCTCTGGCAGCTCCATTACGTTGTCCGCTCGGCGCAACACGGATGTCTTTGGGAATCTGGCGAAATACAAGGACAAACTGGTGCTGCGCCCGCAGGAGATCTCCAACCATCCGGAGGTAGTGCGACGCCTGGGCATCATCGGCATCAACACGGCGCTGGAATTCGACCTGTATGGCAACGTCAACTCGACTCACGTATGCGGCACGCGAATGATGAATGGCATTGGGGGTTCGGGGGATTTTGCCAGGAACGCACACTTGGCTATTTTCGTGACCAAGTCCATTGCCAAGGGCGGCGCCATTTCCAGCGTCGTTCCGATGGTTAGCCATGTGGACCATACCGAGCATGATGTCGACATCCTGGTGACCGAGATTGGACTGGCTGACTTGCGGGGCTTGGCGCCACGCGAACGGGCGCGGGCGATCATCGAAAACTGCGTGCATCCATCCTATCGCCAGGCATTGAACGAGTATTTCCAGGCGGCAAGCGCCTTGGGCGGACATACGCCGCATATTTTGCGGGACGCACTCAGCTGGCACATGAACCTGGAAGCAACCGGACGCATGCTTGCGGTTTGATACAGCTGGATCACCGTTAGGACTAAAACAGTTTCATAAATCCAAAGGGCTCGGCAAATTCTTTGCAGAAACTGTACTTCTGTACCGGTGATTTCTTACAGTCATATCCCACAAAACACAGCCAGGCACTGAATAACGCACCAATTTAGTGCCGATAGATACAGTTGCCTCAAGATTGACCAGTACACCGCCCTTTAACAGTTAACTGGTCTCTTACAATACAGATGAACTGTATCTACAGGGACTGGCCAAACGGGAGGATCATGAGCACCAGTTAAACCACTACCTAATCCCGCCACAAGCGGAAGGATGTCAACCATGGAACGTACACTCAGTTCCGAGCTGTTTTTCGAAGACAAAGCTGAAAAAAACCAGGCTTCCATGCCTCTTCGCGTTATCGCTAACCTGATGCTGTGGCAGCGCCGCATTGCCAGCCGCCATCAATTGGCCCGTCTGGATTCGCGCCTGCTGGCAGATGCCGGTATCAGCGAAGCACAGCGCTACGAAGAGCTGAGCAAGCCGTTCTGGCGCTAATTCAGCGTCGCTGGCCCTGACCCATCGGGTCCATCGCCAGCACCGAATTGAATAAACAAGACCCGTCGTGGGAAACCGCGACGGGTCTTGTCGTTTTCGAGCCTGAACCGGTCTGAGACCGGGAAGTAGAACAGTTATAAAAAAACTATTCAGGCACCAGTACAGTTTGTTGGATGGGGATTATCTTGCCTTGGGACGAGCCAAGGACCATTGCAAAGCTGTAAGCAAACGCGATCTGTCCTAATATTGATGCAACCGTGGCGAAGCGAGTCGAGCATGTGTCTCCCCTTCCAGCTACAGGCACCGGTATCACCTCATATACAAGGAGCTCCATCATGTCCCGTCTTCGCCTGCTCAGCGCAGTAGCGCTGTTGGCCGTAGCTGCTCAGTCCAACGCCAGCAGCTTCATCGTCACCACCGACTCCATTGTCGGCGCCCTCAAGGCCACGTCCGACGTAACCTCCGATGCAACCTCATCACTGCGTGACAATAAAATCGTTCAAGCCGCACGTGACGACGCCGCCAGCTTCGTGGCCAGCGAAGGCGCTATCCGCGGTGTGAAACTGGAGAGTGCATTGGATTACATCCGCCAGCAGGCACCGCAGCTCAACGCCACCGATGCGCAGCTTGCACAGGCCATCCTGGTAATCTGATGCAACATGAAACATTGGGCACCCAAGGGTGCTCCGATGTTTCCGCGCTGGCCCTGGCCCGCAGGTTTGCGCTAGCCTTCAAGCTCGCCAACAACCGTCGAGTCCCATGCGTTTTTACTCAAAACTTTACAGCGCCTGTTTATTCACAGTTTTTTGCTGGTCTGTCCCGGCCCATGCCTTCGATGTGTCCACCCAACAAGTGGTCGCCAGTGGCTACGCTACGAGCCTGGTGACCTCCGCACCCTTCGACAATAAACGGGTCGTCGCCGCTCGTGATGACGCCGCCGCGTTCATTGCCAGCGAAGGACAATTCCGAGGTGCGCAATTGGAGTCGGCCCTGGACTACCTGCGCCGGAACCAGCCGAAACTTCACGCCAGCGACCTTGAACTGGCACAGGCAATTCTCGTCCAATAACTATCTTTAATTCTCCGGAGTCGTTCCATGCGTAGCCCGCTGATTGCTGCCGCCCTTGGCCTGCTGGTGTTGGCCGATGTGGCCCAGGCACATACCCTGGTAGCCACCAGTAACATCATCGTTCGCGCCTCCCAGCGTTCGATTGATTTCACCTCTGACACCACCACATCCATTCGTGACTCAAAGATTGTCCGCGAAGCTCACGATGACGCTGCCAGCTTCGTCGCCAGCAACGGCGAGATTCGTGGCGCTCATCTCGAAGCGGCCTTCCAGACATTGCGTACCCGCGTACCGGAAGCCCGCGACGCCAGCGACCAGGTTCTCGCCGAAGCTATCCTCGCATTGTGAGGCGGCTGGCCGCCTGGCTGACTGCCGGGGTTGTGCTGCTTCTGAGCGGCACAGCCCAGGCCGGTCTCCAGTTACATCTCAATAGCGATGGCTTGAGCCCGGCACAACAACAGGCCAGCCAGGCACTGCTCGATGAAGCCATGCAGGCATTGCCGCCACGCTTCATCGAGCGACTGGACCGGCGCATCGATGTCGGCTGGACCGATCGGATGCCCGCAAACGCCTACGGCCAGGCTTCACTGGTGTCGCAGTTGGACTTGAACCGGAACCTGCTGGACAGCCTCACCGATGGCAGCGCCGCCAAGCAAAAGACCTTGCGCCCCCACGGCACCGTGCGGCGCGAAATGCTCGCTACCGTGCTGCACGAACTGACTCATATCTATGACCGCTCGCGCCTTTGGCCAAATGCCGAACGTGTGCTGATCCAACGCTGTACTCGGCGTAACAGCAGCGCCGGGCTGATCGGCATGACGGATGAGTGCAGAGGCCAGAACGACCGGCGCTTCACGCTCAGCGATGATCCTCGCCTGCTGGATCTCGCCGGCTGGCCGCAATATGTGGGCCGTCGCGGCGAACGCGAGCAGCACAACCGTCAGGTTGCCCGCAGCCCGGACCTCTATGAGACAAGCAGTCCCAAGGAGTTCGTCGCGGTCAATATGGAGTATTTCCTCCTCGATCCAAGCTACGCCTGCCGACGTCCCGCGCTGTATCGCTATTACCGTGAGCACTTTGGCTGGGCGCCCGCCGCCAAGGACACCTGCTCCACGTCGTTCGCCTTTCTCAATGCCGGCAATGATTTTGCCAAGACACCACTGGGCAAGGTCGATCCGGAACGCGTCTATGCCATCGACTACCTGTTGGCTGAAGCCAACCAGAACTGGGTCAGCCGTTGGGGCCATAGCATGCTCCGCCTGGTGATATGCGCACCGGGCCGTCCACGTGGGCCAGATTGCCGATTGGATCTGGACCAACACCTGGTGCTGTCGTACCGCGCCTTCGTAGGCGACGTTCAACTGTCGAGTTGGGATGGCCTGGTGGGCAAATACCCGTCGCGTCTGTTCGTACTGCCGTTGGCCCAGGTCATCGATGAGTACACCAAGACCGAACTGCGCAGCCTGGCGTCGGTGCCCCTCAAGCTGTCGCGCACCGAAATCGAAGAAACGGTCGAACACGCCGCCGAAATGCATTGGAGCTATGACGGCAACTATTACTTCCTCTCCAATAATTGCGCGGTAGAAAGCTTGAAGCTGCTGCGCAGCGGCAGTAATAACGAACAGCTCAAGGGCCTGGACAGCATCATGCCCAACGGTCTGCTGGAAGTGCTCAAGGGCCGTGGCTTGGCCGACACCAGTGTGCTGGATGATCCCAAGGAAGCCTTGCGCCTGGGTTACCGCTTCGACTCATTCCGCGAACGCTACCAAGCCATGTTCGACGTTCTGAAAAAACGCCTGCCGATACGGCAACAAACCGTCGAAGACTGGCTCGCGCTGGACGCTGCCGAACGCCGCGTTTGGTTTGAACAGGCCGACCTGCGCACCAGCGCGGCATTGCTATTGCTGGAACAGGCCAGTTTCCGTCGGCAATTGCTGCTCGCCCAGGATGAAGTCAAACAGCGCTACCTTGGCGCGCGTGAGCTTCAAAACGGTGGCATGGAGAGAGCCAACGCGACGTTGCAACAGATTCTCGCCAATAGCGGCTTCCTGAGCCGTCCAGCCGAACTGCTGGGCAGCAGCGGCTACGGATTGCCACAACCCAGCGAATGGCAGCGATTGGAATCGGAAAGCAGCCTGCGCCAGAAACAGCTTCAAACGCTGACCGGCGACTTGGATAAGGAAGTCAGGGCATTGCTTGAACCGAGCCGCGCTGCTGAAATCGCCGCGAGCGAGGCCAATGTGAAGGAGATCGGCGAACATCTGCGCAAGCTGCACAAAGCCGCAGGTGGGTTGGAGTTGCCGTGACTGCCAAGCCTTGAAGCGATAACAAAAAGGGGTTCGGAACCCAGTTCCGAACCCCTTTTTCATTGGCGCGAGCCAAATCAGCCAAGACGCGCCTTACGTACACCATCAGCCAAGGCCGCGCACAAGCTCAACACACCATCAATCGCCTGTTCCGACGTATCGGCGCTGGCGATATGGTCGATCAGCGCGGAGCCGACCACTACGCCGTCGGCCAACCGGGCGATGGCTGCCGCCTGTTCCGGGGTGCGAATACCGAAGCCAATGCTGATCGGCAGATCGGTATGCCGACGCAGACGCGCCACCGCTTCTTCTACATGCTCCAGCGTCGCGGCACCGGCACCGGTCACACCCGCGACCGACACGTAATAAACGAACCCCGAGCTGCCGTTGAGCACGGTCGGCAAACGCACATCATCGGTGGTTGGCGTTGTCAGACGGATGAAATCCAGGCCGGCAGCCTGGGCCGGCTCGCACAGTTCGCTGTTGTGCTCGGGCGGCATGTCCACGACGATCAGGCCATCGACACCGCTATCCAGCGCTTCGCCGATGAAACGCTGCACGCCATAACGATGGATCGGGTTGAAGTACCCCATCAGCACCAGCGGCGTCTCGGTATTGTCCTTGCGGAACTCCCGAACCATCTGCAGGGTTTTCGCAAGGTTCTGCTGGGCGCCCAAGGCACGAATGTTCGCCAATTGGATTGCCGGGCCGTCGGCCATCGGATCGGTGAACGGCATGCCCAACTCAATAACATCGGCGCCGGCGGCAGGCAGGCCCTTGAGGATCGCCAGCGACGTGTCGTAGCCCGGATCGCCAGCCGTGACAAACGTCACCAGGGCGGCACGGTTCTGTGTTTTGAGTTCGGCAAAACGGGTTTGCAGGCGGCTCATCAGTGTTTCTCCTGCTGGGACTGTTCCATGTGGTGCATCACGGTTTGCATGTCTTTATCGCCACGGCCGGACAGGTTGACCACCATCAGGTGATCCTTGGGCAGGTTTGGTGCGCGCTTGAACACTTCAGCCAAGGCATGGGCACTCTCCAAGGCAGGAATAATCCCTTCCAGGCGGCAGCATTTATGGAACGCTTCCAAAGCTTCGGCATCGGTGATGGAGGTGTATTGGACGCGGCCAATGTCATGCAACCAGGCGTGTTCAGGGCCAATGCCGGGGTAGTCGAGGCCAGCAGAGATCGAATGCGCGTCGATGATCTGGCCGTCCTCATCCTGCAACAGGAAGGTACGATTACCGTGCAGCACGCCTGGAACCCCACCGTTCAGGCTCGCCGCATGCTTGCCGGTCTCGATGCCGTAGCCCGCCGCTTCGACTCCAATGATTTCAACGCTCTTGTCATCGAGGAATGGGTGAAACAGGCCCATGGCATTGGAGCCACCGCCGATGCACGCCACCAGGCTGTCCGGCAGACGACCCTCCTGGGCTTGCAGCTGGTCACGGGTTTCCTTGCCGATCACGGCTTGGAAGTCGCGGACCATCTCTGGATAGGGGTGCGGGCCGGCTACAGTGCCGATCAAGTAAAACGTGCTGTCGACGTTGGTCACCCAGTCACGCAGCGCCTCGTTCATCGCATCCTTGAGTGTGCCGGTACCGGCGATCACGGGGATGACTTCGGCGCCAAGCAGCTTCATCCGAAACACGTTGGCCTGCTGGCGCTCGATGTCGGTGGTGCCCATATAGATTACGCAGTCCAGGCCAAAACGAGCGGCCACGGTGGCAGTGGCCACCCCATGCATGCCGGCGCCGGTCTCGGCGATGATGCGTTTCTTGCCCATGCGCCGCGCCAGCAGGATCTGGCCGATGCAGTTGTTGATCTTGTGCGCGCCCGTGTGATTCAGTTCTTCACGCTTGAGGTAGATCTTCGCGCCGCCGCAGAACTCCGTCAGGCGCTCGGCGAAATACAGCGGGCTTGGACGACCCACATAGTCCCGTTGGAAGTAGGCCAATTCCTCGATGAACGCAGGATCTTCCTTTGCCGTTTCGTATTCACGGGCCAGATCAAGGATCAGCGGCATCAGCGTTTCCGCGACATAACGGCCGCCGAACGCGCCAAACAGGCCGTTGGCATCGGGACCGCTGCGCAGGTTGAAAGGGGTCGTAGGCTGGGTCATCGGGCGCTCCAGGCGAATGCGTAGAAAAAACAATGAGCCCACTCTACCCCTGACATATCGCTCTGAAAACCGATAAGATCGCCGCAACCTGTCAGAAAAACTCACAAATGCCATGAGCCACGATCTGCCACCGCTCAACGCCCTGCGTGCCTTCGAGGCCACTGCCCGCCTGAACAGCGTAAGCCAGGCGGCGGAACAGCTGCACGTCACCCACGGCGCGGTTAGTCGACAACTCAAAGTGCTGGAAGAGCACTTGGGGATCAGCCTGTTCGTCAAGGATGGGCGAGGCCTGAAACTCACAGATGCGGGACTGCGCCTGCGTGACGCCAGCGCCGATGCGTTCGAGCGCCTGCGCACCGTTTGCGCCGAGCTGACCCAAAGCACAGCGGACGCCCCGTTCGTGTTGGGCTGCTCGGGAAGCTTGTTGGCGCGTTGGTTCATCCCCCGCCTGGGCAGGCTCAATGCCGATCTGCCTGATTTGCGCCTGCACCTGTCCGCAGGTGAGGGCGACCTCGACCCGAGGCGCCCAGGGCTGGACGCCCTACTGGTATTCGCCGAACCACCCTGGCCGGCAGACATGCATGTGTATGAACTGGCCAACGAGCGGATCGGGCCGGTGATGAGCCCTCACTACGTGGGCTTTACCCGCTTGTGCAATGCATCCGCCACTGCGCTGCTGGGCGAACCGCTGTTGCACACCACCTCACGCCCCCAGGCCTGGCCCACTTGGGCACGGCAAAATGCCCTGGAACCCCAAGCACTGAAGTTGGGGCAAGGTTTCGAGCATTTGTATTATTTGCTGGAGGCGGCCGTGGCCGGGCTTGGCGTGGCGATCGCTCCCGAGCCCCTGGTGACCGAGGACTTGCGGGCTGGTCGCCTGGTCGCGCCATGGGGGTTCGGTGAAACCCCCGCACGACTGGCGCTATGGTTGCCCAAGCGCGCCGCAGACGGGCGCGCCCGGCAATTGGCGCAGTGGCTCAGGCATGAGCTGAACCCATCGAACTAGTTACCGCGCTTGCACAACAAGTAAGCGGCCAACAGACCCAGTGCGCCAACGGCAACGCCAGCGGTGGTCCATGGATGTTCCTGAGCGTAGTCGCGCGTGGCGATCCCGGTTTCGCGGGTTTTCACCTTCACCTCTTCATACGCATCGCTGAGCAGATGCCGAGAATGTTTCAGTGCGCTTTCGGCATTTGCCTTAAGCGACTTGAGCGTCCTACGCGACTCGTCCGACGCGTCGTCCTTCAGGCTTTCCAACGACTTGAGCAGACTCTCGATCTCCGCTTCCATGCTTTGCAACGAGGCTTTGCGTAACGAAGTGCTGGCCATGGTGGCTCTCTCCTGCAGTGGTTGAGTAGCGTGTGTGGATTGGGACTGCGACCGTTTGGGAAAGTGCACTAAATCTGAACTTTCCAAGCGTAAACGGCGCCACATGTAAGGCGAAAAATCGCTGCTAGGCTGTTTAAGACAACCAAGGAGAACGTCATGAGTGATCACCACACGTACAAAAAAGTCGAGCTGGTCGGTTCGTCTCCCACCAGCATTGAAGACGCCATCAACAATGCCCTGGCCGAGGCCAGCAAGAGCCTCAAGCACTTGGAATGGTTCGAAGTTACGGAAACCCGGGGCCACATCGAAAATGGCCGGGCCGCGCACTTCCAGGTGACCATCAAGGTTGGGTTCCGGATCGCCAACAGCTGAGTTCTTTGAACTTGCACGCTGGCGGAGTGCCATAGGGAATGGCGATGCGCTATTGGGCGCATCACGTCTTTACGAAACCTCCCTATCTGATCCGACCGAGGAGTGCGAGCGATGAAGAAGTTGATGGTGGCCCTGGGTTTGCTGAGCCTTGCGGGTACTGCGTTTGCGGCCGGCAAGCCATGCGAGGAGTTAAAGAGCGAAATCGCAGCGAAGCTCGATACCAAAGGCGTGTCGGGTTATTCGCTGGAGATCGTCGATAAAGGTGCAGCGGGTGACGGAAAAGTCGTCGGCACCTGTGAGGGCGGTTCGAAAGAAATCGTCTACATACGCAGCTGATAACGCGCTCAGATCAAAGCCGACGCATCGCGTCGGCTTTTTATTGGCCGCGACTCAGCCTTTCATGACCTGTGCCAGCAGTTCATACGAGTGCAGGCGGTCGGCGTGCTCATAGAGGTCGCTGGTGAAGATCAGCTCATCGGCCTGAGTCTGTTCGATCAACACCTCCAACTTGGCGCGGATCTTCTGAGGACCGCCAATCATGGCCAGGCCAAGGAAATCCCCCACCGCTTCCTTCTCATGGGGCAGCCATAGACCATTCATGGTTTCCACCGGCGGGCGCTGCACCAGGCTCTGGCCGCGCATCAATGCCAGGATCCGCTGGTACACCGACGTCGCCAGGTAATCGGCCTGCTCGTCCGTGTCAGCCGCCACCAAAGGCACCCCGAGCATCACGTACGGCTTGTCGAGTACGGCCGACGGTTGGAAGTGATTGCGATAAACACGAATCGCCTCGTGCATGAACCGCGGTGCGAAATGGGAGGCGAACGCGTAGGGCAAACCGCGCTCCCCGGCCAACTGCGCACTGAACAGGCTAGAACCCAACAGCCACACCGGTACATTCGTTCCCGTGCCGGGCATGGCGATGATGCGTTGGTCGGGGGTACGCGGGCCGAGATAGCGCATCAGTTCGGCCACGTCATCAGGGAAATCATCAGCACTGCCGGAGCGTTCGCGGCGTAGTGCACGCGCGGTCATCTGGTCGGAACCGGGGGCGCGTCCCAACCCAAGGTCGATCCGGCCCGGAAATAGACTTTCCAAGGTGCCGAACTGTTCGGCGATCACCAACGGCGCGTGGTTGGGCAGCATCACCCCGCCCGAGCCGACGCGGATGGTCGACGTCCCCCCCGCCAGGTAGCCCAGCAACACCGCCGTCGCGGAGCTGGCGATGCCGTCCATGTTGTGGTGTTCCGCCACCCAGAAACGGGTGTAGCCAAACTTTTCCACGTGCTGCGCCAAATCCAGGGAATTGCGCAGGGACTGGGCTGCATTGCCGTCAGCGCGGACGGGCACAAGGTCGAGGGTTGAAAATTTAACTTCGGACAGCTGTTTCATGGGCCGGCATCTCCAACGGCGTACGAGCTTTTCTGTAGGCGAAAGCCTGCCGTTTCTCTAGGTGTGTCCTATGAATGTGGGCATATACCCGAGTTTCAATAGTAGCGAAGAATTTTCCTACTAAATTAGTCGACTAATCGACCGGGTGAACTTTATCGGCCGGTCTATCCTCACAATCCTGGCATTGAAAAATACCCAGGCGCGAACCCTCGCGCCGAATCATGAGGAGGCACACATGGCTATCGTCAAGAAAGCATCGGCTCACTGGGAAGGTGACCTGAAGACCGGCATAGGCTCCATCTCCACGGAAACCGGCGTGTTGCGCGAAGCGCCCTATGGTTTCAAGGCACGTTTTGAAGGCGGCAAGGGCACCAACCCTGAAGAACTGATCGGCGCGGCCCACGCGGGCTGCTTCTCCATGGCGTTTTCGATGATCCTTGGCGACGCCGGGCTCAAGGCCGACAGCATCGACACCAACGCCGAAGTGACCCTGGACCAGGTCGACGGCGGCTTTGCGATCACCGCGATCAAGCTGATTCTCAAAGCCAAGATTCCCGGCGCCAGCCAACAGCAATTCGAAGAGCTGAGCAACAAGGCCAAGGAAGGTTGCCCGGTTTCCAAGGTGCTCAACGCCAACATCACCCTGGACGCGACCCTGGTGAACTGACGAACCGAGAAGGTCGCGGTCTCCCGAGGCCGCGGTCTTCTATGGTTTATCCGCTATTTACCCGAAGGCAACTGTGGTCGAATGCAGGTCTGCAGTTTCAGCGCACAGGCGTGCGCGCTGTATTGAGGAGTTCGAGCATGAAACGTTTGGCCTTGGCAGTCATCGGTTGCGCACTGACCACATCGGCCCTCGCGGCACCCAAGCCCTGCGAAGAATTGAAAGCAGAGATCGAAGCCAAGATCCAGGCCGCAAACGTGTCCTCATACACCTTGGAAATCGTCACCAACGACGAAGTCCACGACCAGAACATGGTGGTGGGCAGTTGCGATAACGGCACCAAGAAAATCATCTACCAGAAGAACGACCGCTAGGCAGCGCTACATCAAACAATTGGCCTGTCGATCCTCGGCAACGATTTCACGCTTGGCGTTATAGAGCCGGGCACTGGGGGAGTACGCCAGATTACGAGCCTCCAGGCGATAACGCTGGCCGGCCTCGAAATGGTCGTAGCGCACGATCAGATAGCACAGCCGTTCCTTCGGGTCGTTCATCATGCCCAGCCCACCGCCCGCGCCGAACACCTCGAAGTCGAAGCGCACCTTGAGTTCGTGGCTACCGGGTGAAACCTGAAAAAAGCGTCCGTCCCGCAGCCGCTGGCCGTCCAGGCTTTCAGCCATCAGCAGCTTGCCGCCCGGCATAGGGGTGGCGAAGTCGACCCAGGCCATGTTCGGGTCCATCTCGGGCAATGGGCTCGTCGCGCATCCGCTCAATGTCGCAAGAGCCAAAAACAACGTGGGTAGGCGCATGATGATTTCCTGAAGTCAGGCCCCGAGCATAGCGCCAATCAGCTTTGCTGGCAGCCTGCCGGCGTGCCTTGGCCCACCACGTTGCGCTGTTGGTCGTAAAGCTTGGCCCACGGCCGGAACCCGATACTGCCTGCTTGCAACTGATAGCGCTGGCCCGCGTTGAAATCCTTGAATTTTACGTTCAACCGGCAATCGCGCCACAGCGGCTCGGCATCTGGCCCGATGTTGCCCGGCTCCACGGCAAATTGATAACGCACCGTCAGCTCATGGCTACCCGGTTGAACCTCGAAATAACGCCGGTCGATGGATGCCTTGTCATCGACTTCCAACGCTTGCAACGCCGTGTCCCGATGGTTACCTAGGTCAATCCACGCCTGGGAGGGATCTGGATCGGGCAAACCGGCACAGCCGGTCAGCAGCAACAGGCCACTTGTCAGCATCAACACGCGCATAGCGAAGCTCCGGGCAGGCGAGATAGTCTTGAGGCAGACTTCCCAGGGTGATTCCAAAATTGATCAGGCAGCGTTCACGCCATCGGTTACTCGACCGTGTTTTCAGGATTTTGTTTCCGGCCTTCCTGCTTTTGTTACTCAACGGTTGTACAAGCGTCGGTTATTACGGCCAGCTCGCCAGCGGACAATGGCGACTGCTGCAAGCACGCGAGCCCATCGACCGGGTCATTGCCGACCCCACCCGTGATTCCGGATTGCGCACCCATCTGGCTCAGGCCCGTGAGGCCCGCGCGTTCGCCAGCACACACCTGCACCTGCCCGACAACCAGAGCTATCGCCTGTACGCGGACATCGGCCGCCCCTTCGTCGTCTGGAACGTCTTCGCCACCCCGGAGTTTTCCCTGGCCCCGCTAACCCACTGTTTTCCCATCGCCGGTTGCGTAGCGTATCGGGGCTATTACAGCCAGGGCGCCGCCCGGGGCGAGGCCGCTTTGCAGCGTTTGCGAGGCATGGATGTGTCGATTGCCGGCGTAGAGGCCTACTCGACGCTGGGCTGGTTCGACGACCCGATCCTCAGTTCGATGCTGCATTGGGGCGACGAACGCCTGGCGACGCTGATCTTTCATGAACTGGCGCACCAACGCGTCTACGTGAAGGACGACACGGAGTTCAACGAATCATTCGCCACCTTCGTCGAGCAGGAAGGCACCCGCCAATGGCGCGCCCATCGCGGCCTGGCGCCGGACAACGGCAACCGATTGCGCCAGCGCGACCAGTTCATCCAGTTGATCCTCGACACCCGCCAACGGCTGGAAACCCTCTACGCCCAACCCCTACCGACCGAGCAGATGCGCCAACGCAAAGCCGAGGAATTCGAACGCCTGCGCGCCGACTACGCGCACCTACGCGACAGCCAATGGGCCGGCGACAAACGCTACGACGCCTGGATCTACGCGCCCCTGAACAACGCCCGAATATTGCCGTTCGGCCTGTACGACCAATGGGTGCCGGCGTTCGGGGCGTTATTCAAGCGTGAGGGCGAGGATTGGCTGGCGTTTTACAGCGCGGTGGAAAAACTCGGCCGCTTGCCAACCGTAGAGCGCAAGGCAGCGCTGAAGGCGCTGGCCTCAACCAATTGACGGCAAACGAACAAAGCCTGATCGCGAGCACGCCCAAAACCTCAACCCAGCCAAGCCCCCCGGTGGGAGCGAGCCTGCTCGCGATCGCGGCCCAACAGCCAATACATATTCCGGGAATACCAACCAGCCCCTCTACCACCAGAACGAACCACCGGCCCAAACCTCACGCAACTGCGCGGCGCTGAGGTTTCGCCGCGCTGGATCAAAGGCCAGCGTTGTGCGTAATGCCGACCAGCAACGCCTGGGCATGTTGCGCGGGACCTTGAGTTGGCGTTCCAGCCCTGTATCGCGGGCCTCAGATGAAGCCAAACGCCGGTATGGATGCTTGCCACTCGCCAGTTCGTAGAGCACGCAAGCCAGGCTGTACAGATCGGCATGAGCCGAGAGCGGTGCGCCTTCAAGTACTTCGGGGGAGGCATACCCCGGGGTCCAGGCCTTGAGACGCTGGCGGTTCAAGGAAGGCAGGTTTTTCAACGGCCCTTCTTGCGCAGTGCCCAGCCCAAAATCGAACAGCCTCACTCCCGTTTCGCTCAACATGATGTTGCTTGGCTTGATATCGCCGTGCAGTACACCTCGACTGTGGATATATGCCAAGGCGTCTAGCAGAGGCAATGCAATTGCCCTCAGCTCTGACCATGGCAAACCGAGCGGACATTCGCAGAGCAATTTGTCCAAGGTCAGCCCGCGCATCAGCTCCATCGTGAAAAAAGCCTTACGATGAACCGCATCCACTGCGAAGGTGTATGGGCGCAGCACGTTAGGGTGAAATAAACGCCGCGTCAGGGCAAATTCGCTAAAAAGTAGCGCGCTGGCGTCAGGGGACGAGTCGAACTCCTCGCTGAGTATCTTCAGCGCAATGTACGGATCCGGATCGCCAAACTGTTCATGCAGCAAGTCCCGGGCCCGATACACAACCCCCATACCGCCAGCACCGAGCAAACGCTCGAGACAGTAACGTCCTGCAAATATCTCTGGCGTTTCGCCAGTAGTGTGCGGGCTCGGTACCGCGACACTCGATGTTTCGGCAAAAAGAGAAGCGCTGAAATGATTCTCGTCGCTGTCCCGGAATTCGGGGGCTGCCTCAGGACTTTTCATTCGCCAATCATTACGGCCGTCAGGTTATCCCGCGCCGATCCGCTCAAGACCCCCTCGAAAAGCTGCGCCATTACCTTGTTGGGTGACATCAGGCTCATTGCCTCGCCCAGCTTCTGGCTGCTCAATTCCTGATACAAACCGTCGCTGCACAGCAAAAAAGCATCGCCACAACGAACATCGAATTCGAGTATTTCAAGCCTCAACTCCTGCGAGGCTCCTACCGCACGAGTCAATGCGTTGCCCGCAGGATGGGCATTTGCCTCGTCAAGGCCAACCAGCCGCTGATCCACCAATTGCTGGCGCAATGAATGATCCTTGGATAATTGATAGAGCCGTCGGTTACGCCATAGATAACAACGACTGTCGCCTGCCCAGATACAAACAGCACGATTACCTTCCAGCAACAGCACTACCACCGTGCTACCCATGATGCCGAGTGAATTTTCAGCGGTGACGGTCAACTCCTGGCTCAGACGTCGATTGGTCCAGTGCAGGCACTGGCGCACGGCTCTCGAACGCTGATCGATATCTCGATACAGGGGCAACTCAGCCAGGTTGGAAACGATCAACTGGCTGGCGATATCGCCATTCGAATGACCGCCCATCCCGTCGGCGACCGCCCATAACCCCAGCCGTGGGCTGTCCAGGAAAGCGTCCTCGTTTCGCCGGCGGACCTTGCCGGGATCGGTGCGAGCGGCGCTACGCCAGTGGCCTGCGTAATGCATCAGAGCTGTACCGGCATTCTGAAAGTACGTAGCACGGCCATGTCGAAAGGGTTCGGCGTGCGCTGGCTTATCAACAAATAATTGGCGCGCATGCCGCCGACATCAGCCTTGAGCACGCGTACGTCACGGCCCGTCAGGTATTCCGTCTGCATCAAATCGAGCAAACGAAACAATGACCATGGCCCGGTATTCTTCTCAACGCCGATCCCTCGCCCTCCGGCCATTTTATCCAGCACAAGAGATGTCCTGCCGCCCTGCTCCTCACTTGGCCAGGTAAAGGCTACTGACTGTATGGGGCCGTGACGGTACTCCAGCGTTTTATCACCAAAGCGGAACTCAGCTCGACTTACTGACGGGTCGAGCGTGTATGGCTCGAGCTTGAAATGCACTTGTGGCTCGGCACGGCTTTCCAGGAAAAAGCTCTGGCGGATGGTATGTATGCTCGCCATCTGCTCAAGAAAGGTTTTGGTTATAGGCAAGCTCTGGCCGTCAATAGTGCGCACTCGATAATGCCCTGGTTGACCGTCGACGAATGGACGCATATAGCTTTCAAAAAATCGGTCAGCAACGCCTTGGCCTTTGAAGAACTCCTGAAAATCATTGATAGCGACATCGCTGGTGCCGTGGGCATTGAACGGATACCGCTTGTTGATTGACCTCCGATAAAAACCATAGAGCTCGCTTTGATAGCGCTCGTTCAGGTAGCGGTATGAATCCTTTAGTACCAAGCGCCAACTATCCTCGGCCAGCCCGCTGAACCATTGATTGACTGGGTGTGGCAAGCGTGTAGACGCCCTACGCATTTCACTCAGTGCATCGCTCTGGCCAGCCATCCGATGTCTCGCCAGTTCGTAGGCGGCTTGCTCCGGCGCACTTGCACGAACTAGGTTCGCAAATTGGGTTTGGGTGTCGTCGAGGGCCCGAAGTGCCAAGGTCAGGTCCGCGTCCGGGCCGTTGTCTGTATCCAGCAAACGGTGCAATGGTTCGAAACGCCGTTGCAAGGATTTCTGTCCCGTGTCCGGCAGATCCCGCCTCACCGAATCGGAGACTTTGCTTGCGACGGAGGCAATCTGGCCAGTGTTCACTGCCGCCTGCGAAGCGTCGTCCATACGCTCGACGATCCCCCCAATCCTGGTGTTCTCACGCACCTGTATCAGCAAGTGCAATACAGGTGAATGGGCTGAAGTCAGGCCCGCCAATTGGTCGGCGACTTCGCCTGCGCCGTGAATCGGCTGCAGCGCGACCTGACCGACCGCCTCGCTCCAGAGATTTGCATAGTCGCGAAAATACAACTGTTCGAGCTCTATCCGCATACGGCGCAAGTCCAAGCTTGTAAGACTTGCCCCCTCCCCAAGGACCCAATCGTCACGTAGCAGTCCAGTAATCAGCGCCACGCCCTGAATCGAGAAGTACTGCTCGTAACCCTGGCGGGTATAAAAGCCCGGAATGATGTGATCAGTGCCTACCAGCAACGACCCCTGCGGTCCCAAATGCTGGCTAAGTCTGTAATGAGGCAGATGGTTGGCCTGATCACGCAGCATGCGGTAAACAACAGCCGCCAGGGATTCACTCCGCAGTGTCTTCCTAGCCAAGTTCACCAGTGATTCGTCGAGGCCATGAACGAAAGGTTGCTCCAATAGGCGTCCGAAATGGCCATTCAACCCATCTTGTATGGACGCATCACCGGGGTAACGCAGCGACCAAGCCTGGGCGACCCAAGCCCTGAGCCAGGCGGCATCGCGACGTTCCGGCAGGGCCAGCATCAAATATGCGCGCAGGCTGTTTAATACCCGGTCGCGCTCATTTAGGTTGCTGCGGATTTGCTCTTCCAACATCTGCGCAACCCGAGGTAACAGTTGCGACATCAGTTCATGCTCATAAGCCTTGAGCACTGTGGGGCCAACTGCAGCACCTTGATAAAGCCCGCCACGCTCGTATAACGACACGCCTGTTTCGGGAGGAAAAACTCGTGCCGCCTCGAGACGGAGATCAAGCGATTCCAAAGTTACGATCAAATCATCGTCGGTGACTTGCGATGAGTGCTGCTCCCAACGTTGAGTCAACTCACGCAAATTTTCCAAGCGTTCATTGTTGGCAGTGAAACCGTTGGCCCATAACAATCCAAATAAACTCAAAGTCATCAGCGCACCGATGTACATCGCGCGCTGCCCCCAATAAACACGACTGCGTCCTCGCTGATCAAGACACGTCAGGCCGGCTTCAGGGAAGATGACCTTGGTAAGCAAGTGATGGATAAAATAGCCGTTGCGATCGTCCCTCCGGGGCGCAGCCCTCATCGAAATACCAGCTCCCGCATGGTCAGGGCCGGAGGCAGAGGTCAAGTAAACGCCTCGCAGCGGGCAGGTGTCCCCGCTTAAAATCAGTTCGACTACCGAGCTGATCTGCGGACCGATCTGTGCCAACTGCTGTGGGAAATCCAGGATCAAGCCACGCCGTACAATGTCGCGCTCCCCGTGCAGACGCATGAGTACCTGGCTGTTGATCCGACGCAGCAATGCCTCGAACTCGGCTCGCAACACCTCCACGTTGCTGTCGTGTTGGTCTCGACTACAACTGGCGCCCAACACTTGGTCACGTTCTTCCCGCGTCAAAGAATCAAAGAACTCCTTGAACCCAATCAAACTGTCAGCTTTGCTTAGGATCAGATAAATAGGCACATCAGCGCGCAGCTGCCGTCGAACTTCCTGAAGACGCCCCCGAATCTGCCAAGACAGCGTGGCGATCTCTTCTTCACTTCCCATCAACAAAGTTTCGACAGGCACTGTTACCAGGATGCCGCACAGCGGTCGGTTACGACGACGCTTGCGCAGCAGCTCGAGCAAACCGCTCCAGGCACTGGCGTCGGCGTCTATTTCCAACTGGGTCAAATAGCGCCCAGGAGTATCGATCAACACCGCTTGCTCTGCGAAATACCAGTCACAGCTGTGCGTGCCGGATATGTCAGCTGGCCTTCGCTCACGCCGGCTGAGCGATAGATCAAGACCCGAGGAACCGAGCAGACTGGTTTTTCCGCTAGCGACGGGGCCCACCAATAAGTACCAAGGCAGGTCACTGCGTCCGCGTCTGCCAAGACCGGAATGGAACGTTGAGGCGCGTAACGCTCTCGTAGCCTCCTTGAAGCGCGTGCGCAGTTCGCGTCGGTCGTCGTCAATCCTGGCTTGGTCGAGCGCGCCAGGAGGGGAAACGGCAGCCTGCCTGGCCCGCCTTGTTGTACCGGCTCGCCGATCGAACCAAACCATTCCCAGCCCCCAACCCAGGAACAACGCGCTGATCGTAAGCAGACGTGCCGTGGGGCTAGCCCAGAACTTGTAGTCATTCACCGCAAAAAGCGGCCCCAAAAGCCACACCAACAAGCACACGCTCAATACGCATGACAGCGTCCAGACCCAAGCCTGGGACAACCAGGCACCAATTTTCCTGAAAAGCAATTTCATGACACGTCCCTGTTACAGCAGCGGCTGAGCAATTAACGACTCTGGCGATTGATAAGGTTGCAATATGTTTACGCGCTGCTCACTCAACACCCAGGCAAAACCCGAATAGATCACACCTAAACTAATCAGCGTGAAAACCGTCACCCCCCAGAAAGGCACCATAGGCAATGGTTTGATGGGCTCAGCTTTGGAGCTTTCAAGGTGGGCTGACAAGGGACTGGGAACTTCACCACGTACCTGCCTGATCGCGCGGTACAGCGCGTCACGGATCCCTTCTAGCTCAAATTCTCCCCGGGCTTGAACGCGATATTTACCTTCAAAGCCCAACGATAGGCACAGGTATAACAATTCAAGTAAATACAAGTGTTTGGCTGGATCTTTCGATAAACGATCAAGTAATTGGAACACCTTCTCGCCACCGAACGTCTCGTTGTGAAAGCTGCTTAGCAGGCTTATCTGCGACCAGCCACTTTCACTGCCCCACGATGTGGCGACGACCGACTCATCGAGCACTGTGCATAACACATAGCGGGCGGCGACCAACTGGCTTTCCTCAACATTGTCCCTTCTCGCCAAGGCTTCAAATTGTTTCAATTCCAAGGACAGCTCTTGCTTGAGCTTTTTAGGATCGAGTCTTTCATTGATTCGCCTGAGTAGCAGGATCTGCGACAACAACCCGGACGCTGCCGCTACCAACGGATTGAGGCTGGGAGCGAATCTCGGAGATCGCCGTTGACGGGCGGCGTAGATCATTCGCTCCTCCAACTGTTCAATACGTAGCGCAGCGGTGTCGGTCAGCGGCCCGGATATGGGGCGCTTTCCATGATGATCTAGCAGGACAGTTGTTTCGTCCTGAGGATTTTCCTTATCCATTTGATCAGTTCCTAATGGCCCAAAAATTCAGTTCAAGCTCGGCAAATTCACCCGAAATGTGAAACGCAAACCCCGCGGAGCGCTTCACTTGAACAAGGTCTTCGGCGCTGGGCTCGAGAATGAAATAAACTTTATTGGCATGAAACGCGATCTGCCGCGGCGCTACGGGAAGAGCCCTGATCCTGATACCTGGCAAATGCAAATTGACTAACTGGCGGATACGCTCCACCGGAGCGATTTTCAAATGGGAGGGTAAGCGACGGCGCAGCTCCTCGGCATCACAATCGGCGCTGGCTGCCAATACGAACGAAGCCGAGTCCAGCAGAGAAAAATCATTCACCGGCGAAACGCTGATACCGTACTGCCGAGCCTGCAATTGCAGCTCAATGGCGTGCTGTTCGAGTACCATCGACAATACTTGGCGCATCGAACACATGAGGTCCCGAAAGCATCTTCCCTGGTCGCTGTGGTGATAGCGGTTGTCGAACGATGGGCGCTTGCTATCTGTAGAAAAAACTGCCAAATCGCCTAGCAGCGCCAACAGCGTCCGATATAGCGTTTCGGGATGAATCTGCTCCAGCTCCTGATAATGGCGCAGCAACAATTCGGTGCGGTTGATCATTTGAAGCATCATGAAATCGCCAACTTGAGCACCGCCCGCTTTCCCGCTGGAGCGAAGTCGCTCGGCAAGACTCTCGCCCCGATGACCAAGCATGCCGATGACCTCCTTGAGGCAGGATAGAAGATAGGCAGAGGATTTGATCTGGATAAACGTCGGGACAAAATCCGGATCGAGTCTGATCAAACCATCAGGCGTAGTATCGAGAACATCGCAGAGCTTGAGTTTTACAAAAGCCTGATCACCTTGTTGTTCACCCAGTAGAAGGCGAAAGTCCAAGCGACCACAGCTTATCTGGCTGCTGGAAGTATCCGCCGCATTGGAGTCCGCTACTTGCACCTCGTAGGTGATGTAACGCGCCAACACATCTGTTTGTGCTGGGCAGCGGGACTCTATGTGATTGCCAGCCATCAGAGGCAGAGCGAGATAGATCGGTTTGTTGCAGGTGTTGGGTGATACTTCCAGGACCAACGGCTCAGTGTTGCTGCTCAATTCGAACAGACTGCCATCTGGCAGGACGCCCGAAGCACTGCTGATCACCAGCCGCCCCATATGGAGAAATTGCAAATCGATTTCCAACGAAAGGAAACCCCAGGCGTAACCGCCCAGCAGCCGAGTACGGGCTTTCAACTGGTGGTCGAAATGTCGATCGTTGTGTTGCAAATGTTGCGGTCGTAGCAACATCCCTTCCTGCCAGATCACCTTATCGTGGTTCATTTGTCGTCAGCCCTGGCAAGGCCTTTGGTAAAACTAGCGATACCATCTTCATTGAGAGCCAGATTCGCCTCATTCACTCGCGCAACAGCGACCGGCAGTGTGTAGCGCCATTGCGTATGCGGGAGGTCACGATACGCCGCCAACACGCCAACGTAACGACCGCTATCTGCCATGGCGAATCTGAGCGTGACGGTTTCGCCTGGGCGTAATTCCAATTCCTCGCTGGCGAGCAGATCGGGGGATAAGGTCTCCCAGGCACGATCATAGATGCTAAAAAAGTCCGCGTTTTCAAAAGCCACCGGGTGCTTGAGTTCAAAAAAACGCATTACCAATGGCGAGGGCCGTCCATTCACATCCGGATTGAGTTCGTCGCTGGCAACCAGCGTCACGTTGAGCTTGGTCATCGTTGAGAACGGTGACAGCGTGGCGCATCCTGATAGCAGCGTCGTGGCGATAAGCGCTAGGGTTCGGCACAAAAGCAAAGTTCTGTAATGCATATACTTCATCCCTGACAGTCGTGTTGCAGCGTGGAAATCAGACGGACTTGTTCCTCATAAGCTTTGGCGAAATCACGGGCCAGCAAGCGTTCAGTCCAGTCATCGTCTTGACATAGCGACTGATGGTGGCGGCCGTAAGCTCGCCAGTAGCGACCCGATGTATGTAATAGCGACGGTTGCTCGCGCTTCAGGCGAAGAACCAGTTGCCGGGGTGAAAAGTAATCGAGGGTTGAGCGCAGGGTGGCGCGGCTGGCAACGAACAAAGCCACTTGATGAGCCTGCAGGCTGCGAAAGGCACTAGCGATAGCCTTGCTGGCTGGTAACTGGCCAGGCGCAGTTGGCTGCAACAATGCGTGCAAAGCGTCATCGCAGTGCTTCAACGGGTTCTGCTGGCCACCTTGGGCGAGGGTATGGGCCAGGCGAAGCTCGCCCTTTAACTCCGAACGGGTGCGCAAGCCTTGCTGCAGGCCTTCAACGCTTTGCTTGAGCAACGATCCGACCTTTATGGCCAACGCTTCGCGCGCCTCTTGGTCCAGATCATTCAGGTCCATGCCCAGCGAGGAGCCGAAGCGTTGCCAGAACCCCTCACTAGATGACCCCGACGGGTCGTAAGGCAGGGGTGGCTCCGGCTCGACCTCGATCAGCTTCGGCAACACCAAATTTTCCACGTCAACGCATGCATGATCCGAGCGTAACAACGCGTGCGAAGTCGTCAGGGAAAGGTCGTTCAGTTCGTCCATTTCAGAAAAAACATGCTCCTCCCGGTCCAACGCCCTCAACGGGTCCAGGTTGAGAAATGCATCATCCGGAACGAGGTTACCTAGCGGTGCCGACCGGTTGGCTTCCAAAGCGCAGGTCATTTTCTCTACAACGACCCGGGCCTGAACCACATACCCTCCCATGATGAAGACGTCGCCGTCCGTGATACGTACCGGCTCGCCCTTGGGCAGCCGCGAGCCGCTTTTACGATCGAGTACACCGTTGCCACTGCTGTCAGTCAGGAAAAACGTTCCGTTGTCGAAACTCACCCCCGCATGACGCTTGGACAGGAGCCGCTCACGGTCGGGGATCATCCAGTCACAATCCTCTCCCCGGCCAATCACCCCGCCATCCGCGCCAAAGCGTTTTCGGCAAAGATCAGGGGCAATGAATTGGTTGGCGCTCAGCACTTCAAAAACAACTTCCATGAATGGTGCTCCTTGCTGTCACTTGCCGCGATTGACCGCTTGCGGATCACCCAGGGGGCGATAATCGCGGTCAGTGAATTTGAAGTTGCCACTACAACCACCGAGGCCAAGCAACCCGATAAAAGTCAGCAGTACGATCGGCAGAGCACGGACAAGCATTCGAAGTTTTCCGAAATAAATGAATGGAATCGATACGGATGGAAAGCCGCGAAGATTAATTTTCGGCATCCTTGCGGCGTATTTTCAGGCGGCTCATTCGATACAAGAGCGTACGTCGCGGCAGACCGAGTTCTTGCGCAGCAATGGTTTGGTTGCCGGCATTCTTGCGTAGGCAATCAATCACCAAGTTACGCTCGATCTGTTCCAGCCGTTCGCGAAGACTTACGCGGCCTTGATCGGATGGATTTTTGATGTGCAGCGCAAAATGCTCGACCAGCAGCTCTCTGCCTTCGCACAACAGCACTGCTCTTTCCACGATGCCCTTGAGTTCGCGGATGTTTCCTGGAAAATCATAGGCAGCCAGATGAGCCAGCGCGGCATCTGACCAGTACACGCTATCTCGCTTCAGGAGCGCGCAAGCCTTTTCGGTAAAGTGCCGTGCCAATTCGATGATGTCAGGGCCGCGATGGCGCAACGCCGGTAATTGGATAGGGAACTGCGCGATTCGGTAATACAAGTCTTCCCTGAACTTGCCCTCCTTCATCAGAACCTTAAGGTCCCGATGGGTGGCGGCGACGATGCGCACATCAATTGTGTGGGTGTGGTTTGACCCCAGCGGACGAACTTCACCTTCCTGCAAAACTCGCAGTAGCTTGGCCTGGAGGGATAGAGGCATGTCACCGATCTCGTCGAGCAGCAATGTACCTTTGTCAGCCGCGTCGAACAGGCCAGTACGGTCACGGTCAGCGCCAGTGAATGCGCCTTTTCGGTAACCGAACAGTTCGCTTTCCAAAAGATGTTCCGGGAGCGCCGCGCAATTCTGGACAATAAACGCCTCGGTTCTGCGCGGCCCATGATCGTGAATGGCGCGGGCTACCACCTCCTTGCCGGTACCAGTCTCGCCACACAGCAAGACGGTATAAGGGCTATTTATGACTTTGCCGATCAACAAGCAGGTCTGACGCATTGCCGCACTCCTGCCAATCAGGCCGAAGCGGTCAGCGTTCGATACGTTGGTAACAGCTGGTAAGTCGGCGGGTACAGGAAGGCGCTGGCGCCGCAATAAGCTAATCTGACTAAGGGCGAACGCTCCCAAGTGCCCCAGAGATTCCGCGAATCCAGCCAAGTCGATATGTCTGGCGCTGGCGCATAGCAACAACCCGTTGACTGCTCCGGGCGTAGTGACAAGTGGCACGCATAACAACGACTGCCACGGCATGACATGGACCGGCAGAAAATTTGTGCTGTGCAAGCTGCCGGACAGTGCATCGAGGCAAACCACACGATTTTGGCTCAGGGCGAATTGCAGCAACTGTTCGTGGTTGTAATCGCAAGGTAGGCCGCTCCGGTCCCGAAACTGCAATCGCTCGCCAAGGCACTCGCTGTGAATTTCCAACCGGGATTGTTTGGAATCGAGCAAATACAACTGAGCCAGTTCACAACCACTTAACCGCGCCGCGCCCTTGACGAACGCCTCGAGCAGAGACACCTCGTCCGTTGATCGCGAAAGGCTGTAAAAAAGTGCCAAAAGGGCCTCGGCATAAGCCAGCGGTTGGGACTCCTGCGTGACAAGCGCGCCCATTAAGTGAACTCGCAAGCTATGGTGGCCTGACCATTAAGAATGGCTCGCACCTTCTGCGGCTTTTCACCGTCCGCCATCGCTGCGAGCAGGCCGTCGGCCAGCCCGGGCATCAAGTGCAAGTCAAGCAGTTGGTCAATGAAGCGGGCACCACTTTCGCTGCAAACGCAGCGCTCGACCAAATAATCAACAAGTCGCGCGCAAAAACTGAAGCTCAACTGGCGACGCTTCAATCGCTCGCCCAAACGAACCAGTTTCAGCTCCACCAGCTCGCGCATTACCTTTTTGCTTATCGGGTAATAGGGCACCACGCACATACGGGCCAGTAAAGCGGGTTGGAAATGGCTGCTAAGCAATGGACGAATGGCTTCTTCTAGGCATTCAGCACTCGGCTGCCTGCCGTTTGCACACAAATCGCGAATGCGCTCACTGCCCAGATTCGAAGTCATCAAAATGAGCGTGTTGCGAAAGTTTATCTCCCTTCCTTCCCCATCATTGGCCAGGCCTTTGTCGAAAATTTGATAGAACAGATTAAGTACATCCGGATCGGCTTTCTCGACCTCATCGAGCAATACAACTGAATAGGGCATTCGCCTGACTGCTTCGGTAAGCATGCCTCCTTCGCCGAACCCGACATAGCCCGGTGGCGCGCCAATCAACCGCGATACGGTATGTTTTTCCTGGAATTCGGCCATGTTGAGGGTCGTTATAAAACGATCACCTCCATATAAGAGTTCAGCCAGGGCCAAGGCCGTTTCGGTCTTGCCCACACCACTAGGCCCGACCAACAAAAACACGCCTGCTGGCGCGTCAGGTTTGTTCAAGCCAGCAGCGGCGGCACGCATCGCTCGGTCGAGTGCTTGCACGGCTGGTTCCTGCCCCCGGATACGGGTTCGCAAGTCAGCCGAGAAACGGGCGATTTTTATATTGTGCTCATATGCCAGCTGCGTCAGCGGTACGCCAGTCCATGCGCTGATTACTTCAGCCACCAGTCGCGGACATACTTCAAAGCTGACGAGGCGTTCCTGCGTCTGTGCGACCAACAAAGCGCTGTGAGTAACATGTAACGCGGTTTCCAAGACCTCGTTCGTATGTTGTTCCCCGGCCTCGGAAATTTGTCGACGCAGCGATAACAGGCGTTCGGCCAGAGTTCGCTGTTCGGACCACTGCGCTTCCAATGCCTGGCATTCGTCTTTGAGAGCTTCCAATCGTGTTTGCAGCAATTGCAACGCTTGAAGATCAACTGTCAAACCGGCCTGAGCATCGCGCCGCAACGCCTGGTATCGCCGCTCCTCCTCGGCCAATTCGCCGCGCAAGCGCTCAAGGCGTTGCGGGGCGGCAGCCAGACTGATGCGTACACGAGCACAAGCGGTATCAAGCACATCGACAGCCTTGTCCGGCAGTTGGCGCCCCGCCAGGTAGCGGGCCGACAGATGGGCCGCGGCAACCACCGCATCATCGCGCAGATAAATCCCATGGGTCGCCTCATACAATCGCGCCAGACCACGTAAGATGGTCACCGCATCGCCGATCGCCGGCTCGCGCAACTGCACAGGCTGGAACCGACGAGCAAGAGCCGGATCCTTCTCGAAGTATTTTTTGTACTCAGTCCATGTAGTAGCCGCGATCGTGCGCAGCTCCCCCCGGGCCAAAGCCGGTTTGAGCAGGTTAGCCGCGTCGGTCCCTCCGGAGCTTGCGCCTGCGCCAATCAATGTATGGGCTTCGTCGATGAATAAAATGACGGAATCAGGCGAAGCCTTGACGATGTCGATTACACCTTTGAGACGACGTTCAAACTCCCCCCTGATACTCGCTCCAGCCTGCAGCAAGCCCATATCCAGCGTCAGGATCTCTGCTCGCTCAAGCCCCGGTGGCACTTCACCTGCTGCGATGCGCAGAGCTAACCCTTCCACAACCGCAGTCTTTCCCACCCCTGCCTCACCGACCACGATAGGATTGTTTTTGCGGCGACGAGATAGGATATCGATCAGCTGTCCAATTTCCCCGTCTCGACAAAGCACCGGGTCCAGCTTGCCGTCACGGGCCTGTTGGGTCAGGTTGTGAGTGAAACGCTCAAGGAGCGACTCATCTGGAGCTTTGGATAGTTCAGTCCCCGTTTGAGCTTGACCTGACAAAGCGAATTCTTTCAGTCGTTCGATGTTCAATCGGGCTAGTAGTGGCTGGAAACGAGTGCCTGCGTGGCGAGCCGGATTCCGTATCAACGCCAGGATCAAAGCAGCCTCATTCACGATGCTCTGACCTAGCTCGAGATTCGCCAAAAGCAACGCATCCTGTAGCCATTGGATCAGCTCGGGGGCAAATACTGGATTACGCGACGTGCCATCCTCTGTTCGTGGCTGCAGAATCGCGATCAGCTCGCCTGCGCTCACCCCAGCGTCTTGTAAGGCTCGCCCGAGTAGGCCTTGGCTTCGCTCTAGCAGGCTAAGCAACAGATCCTCTACCAGGACTTTACTCGCGCCACGCTCAACACATCGCTCGGCAGAACGCTCCAATTCGCGTCGGCTATCAGCATCGAGCGCCTGGATGAGCTGTTGGAGGTTTACGTCGATCATGTGAGTCGCTCCTGATGAATGTTGCTGCCAAGAATCACCGCGCCATCGGCTCGCTCATGTCCCAGCCAACTGGTCCATCCCAAGCGGCAGGTGTTCCGCTCTCCGATGCTGAGCGCCCTTATTTCGTCCTTTTGCAAGACCAGGCGGATGTCATATTCAAGAGGGTCGCGCAGGGTAAATCGCACCAACGCGCAGAGAGGCTGGTAACCCATACCAATCGGAAGAAACTCATGAAAACGTTGCCAGTCCAGCTCCGCGATGTGAATCCTGAACTTGCCGCTGCGATCCCGAACTTGAGCGCCGAGCACCAGTTCTTCGCTTAACAAACTATTGGCCATTCCCAGCCGATTGCGTTGCTCGGCAATAATGTTTACTCGACGCTCTACACACTGCTCAAGGTTCAGCTCGGGGTGTTTGAAGTAATAGCGCAGCACAGCTTCGATCAAAGCCGCCGAGTGAGCACGCAGGCTCAACAAACCGAGGTACGGCAGCAGCCGCTTCCAGTTCAATTGCGTGGCTTTGCGAATTTTTTCGCCCCTCAAGCCAATCAGTGCGAATAGCTGCTCGGAAAACGCGTCCCGAGCACCGCTTTGAAAACTTGCGCAATAGCGGTACTTGCGCCAGATCGGCAACATCAACCGTTGGAGGCGATCGTGGAAAAGATCGAGGAACTGGCGCGTCGGATTGATATCTTCGACACTTAAGGCCTGTTCGCTGTAAAAGGCCGGTAAAGGCGATCCGGAGCCCACCAGGCTAATCAGATTGATGCTCAGACGAGCCCGTGCCTGTCCGTGTTCTTCGAAAAAAACCACACGCTCGACATCGCTGGCTGGAAACCCGAGGCTTGGGTTGGCCTGGAATTCCAATTGATCGTACAGTTCCTCGTCGTTCAGATAAGGATGGCTTTCGCGCAGCCGATCAATAATCAGCAGCACCGCCTGAAATAACGAATACTCGCGTATTCCTCGCGTCAGCGCGCTTATAGAAGCGGCTGCTGGCCCATGCGGGGTAACCATTGATACACCTCTCCCTGTGTGCTGTTCACCCGCAACTCGTGATACGAATTCAGGCTCGCATAAAGCGCAAAAAACTCATTGAGAACCGAAGCAAAGAGAAACAAGTCGCCTTCACCGATATATCCTTGCGGGTCGACTGTCAGCTCTGTACATAACCCACGAACCGGTAAACCATGATGGAGTCGATCCGTATGGCAATGCCTGATCGACTTCAGGCTATCTAGTAAACGTTTGCTGACCTTCTGTGTTTGCTCGTCGAAGTAGCGCGGAAAATCATAAGTTTCGAGTATTACCTTTAACGCGTTGACGTCGGCCAGCGATAGGTAGTTAAGCGACATGTTGCTGATGAGCTTCCAGAGGAAGTCATTATCCAAGGGGGGCGCAAAGCTTGGCGTAACGGGGCCAATATTGCGGAAACTTAGCGATTCCGGGCTTTTTTCACCTGGCTGGTTGATATCGCCCGGCTTCAGCTGGCACGGCAGGTTCCGGTTGGTACACATCAATTCTATGGAAAGGGTTTCGTCAGCTGGGTTGTGCCGGCCGCCAAAGCCCAGGCAAGTGTCCAGGCCACCGTGAAGAACGGACGGGCGCTGCCGGACGCTGTAATATGCGCGCTTGCCAGAAGCATCAGAATTTGAGTCGTGCTCGAAAGACTCGAACGGCAAATAAGTGTCGTAACCCAGGCCACCGGGACTCCAACCAACGACGCTCTCGACTGAGAATACCCCGCAGTGTTCCGGGTTGTATTGAGCGGGCAAAAGGAGATACTCGTCCTGTTTTCCATCCAGACGAATCGGCTGAGCGTCATGTTTGAAAAGATTGACGATAGGCGTGCAGTAGAGCTTCACATTGTCCTTAGTCGGACGTAACCGCTGGGCGCCACTCCTACCGATATCGAAACGCAGGTCCAATCCTCGCATCTGCTTCAGCGCGTCCTGCGGCAAAGCGTTGAGTACGTCTAGACCATTGACATCGACGAATAGAAACTTGTCCTGGAAGGCATAGTATTCCTGCAGATACCGGTAGCCGCGAAAAGTATTTAATGGATAGGGTACCAACGCATGCTCTTCCGCAAACCCCACCGGCTGGACTTTATCGGCGCAGATGCTGAATGTCAGCGGGACTCCGTTCATGTCGTTTACGACATGCCCTTCCCCATCCAGTGGAACCAACTGGATGCTTTTTAGATTGCGCAACAGATTGAAATAGAGCATCTGGCTGACATAACGCTCGCCGGCCAGGTGAAGGCGCAAATGACTCAACTTCAATTCGCCCAAGTGGCCGTTGCATTGCATTTGCAGACGCAGGTTTAACAATGAACCCTCGCCTTTAATCGAGTAGCTGAGCCCAGTCAGGTCTAGCGAGAGCACCTCGGTTGGGTAACACGTACGGAAACGACAACGCACTTCCTGGACAGGGACGCTTTCGACCGGAGTATCACGCTCCACATGTACTGCGGGGCCTGTTCGCTGCAGCGGATCGAACTGCAACATGCTGAAAGCTGGTAGGGGCCGCATGTAATTCGGCCACAGCAACTGCATCAGGGAATGGCTCAACTCCGGTAGCTCATCATCGAGCTTCTGGCGCAAGCGCCCGGTAAGGAAAGCGACCCCTTCGAGCAACCGCTCGACATCAGGATCACGTCCCGCCTGCCCCAGGAACGGTGCCAGAGCGGGATTTCGCTCGGCAAAACGCCGGCCCAACTGCCGAAGCGCAGTGAGTTCACTCTGGTAGTAATGATTGAATGACATGCTGTCTATCCTTGACTGACCTTGACTTGTCCGCTGCCACTCAAACAGGCGGAAAAACTCACTTGCCGCCTCAACCCTTCCACGTTCAACAGGGCATCGATGCTGAAAAACAGACTGAGTCGCTCGGCATCGCCAGACCTGGCAATCACACACACATTGCTCAGGCGTGGCTCGTAAGTCCTGATGAATGTCTGAATCGCATGGCAGGCCTGACTATGCACATCGTGCAAACTAAGGCGCATGTCGTTGAGGTCGGGTAATCCGTAGTCAGGCGCTATCGGCACGCTACCGGCACGAGTGCCAAGCATCTTCGCCAGATGAGCAGCCACTGAAGCCACGATGCAGTCATCGCGGCTCATGAGTGCGCGTGTTTCGACGTCGCCGTTCAGACGCTCGAAAAAGCTGCCGTATCCAGTCATGAGCTAGGCTCCGCTCACGCTTTGTCCAGCTTGCCAACCAACGACAGGGTAAAGTCGGCGCCCATGTACTTGAAATGTGGGCGTACATGCAGGCTCACGCGATACCAGCCGGGCTCACCTTCGACATCGGTGACGATGACCTGGGCAGCCCGCAACGGCCGGCGACCACGGACTTCAGCACTCGGATTTTCCTGGTCGGCAATGTACTGGCGGATCCACTTGTTCAGCTCCAGTTCCAGATCAGTACGCTCTTTCCATGACCCGAGCTGCTCTCGCTGCAAAACCTTCAAATAATGAGCCAGGCGGTTGACGATCATCATGTATGGCAGCTGCGTACCTAACTTGTAGTTCAGCTCATTCATCTTCCCTTCAGCACTGATCCCGAAAAACTTTGGTTTCTGTACCGAACTGGCAGAGAAAAATGCAGCGTTATCGCTACCTTTGCGCATCGTCAGCGAGATAAAACCTTCTTCGGCCAGCTCGTATTCGCGTCTATCCGAGACAAGAACTTCGGTGGGAATCTTGGTTTCGATTTCGCCCATGCTTTCAAAGTGATGCAGTGGAAGATCTTCCACTGCCCCTCCGCTTTGGGGGCCGACGATATTTGGACACCAGCGGAATTTGGCAAAGCTTTCGCTAAGACGAGTACCAAACGCGTACGCCGCATTCCCCCATAGATAATGCTCGTGACTGTTGGCGACGACTTCCTTGTAGACGAAAGACTTTACCGGGTTTTCCTGAGGATCGTAGGGACTACGCAGGAGAAATCGCGGTACGGTCAGCCCCACGTAGCGCGCATCTTCCGATTCACGGAAGCTCTGCCATTTGGTGAATTGCGGGCCTTCAAAATGATCCTTCAAGTCTTTGAGATCAGGCAATCCAGTAAAACTCTCCAATCCAAAGAATTCCGGACCGGCCGCAGCGATAAAAGGCGCATGCGCCATGCTTGCTACGCAGGATATATGCCGCATCAGCTTTACATCGGGTGAGCTTGGAGACAGGAAGTAATTCGCGATAATCGCGCCAACCGGCTGTCCACCGAATTGACCGTACTCGGCGGTGTACACATGTTTGTACAGGCCCGACTGCATGACTTCCGGAGAGTCCTCAAAATCATCCAGCAAATCGCTTTTGGATATGTTGAGCAATTCAACTTTAATGTTCTCGCGAAAGTCGGTGCGATCCACTAACAGTTGCAAACCACGCCATGCTGACTCCAATGCCTGGAAGGCGGGATGATGGAGGATCTCGTCAACCTGCCGGCTGAGCTTCGCGTCGATGTCGGCGATCATGCGATCTACCATCGCCTTCTTGACCGGCTCGCGGTTGTGCTGAGGCTTGAGAAGCTCCGCGATAAATGCGGCCAGGCCCCGCCTGGCAATGTCGTAAGCATCGTCCCGCGGTGTCAGTCGGGTTTCGGCGATGATGCTTTCGAGGATGCTGCACTCGCTATCGTCGCGGACATCTTGCTGCGCTATTGAGGTGTGCATGTGTGTCTTCCTTGGCTCAGTGAATCAAACAGCCTGCGCTGAAGTCGGCAGGCCTAGTTCGTCCAATATGCGACTGCGTGATTTGTCGTCTGCAAGCACGCCTTCGATAGCTTTGCGAAAGGCGGGGGCATTACCCAACGGACCTTTGAGCGCTACCAACGCATCACGCAGTTCCATCAATTTCTTGAGCTCAGGTACCTGCTCGACGAGGCTAGCGGGGTTGAAATCCTTCATCGAGTTCAAGCGCAATTGAACCGCGAGCTCGTCTATGTCACCTTCTGGTTGAAGGCGATTCGGTACACTCAGGACCAGATTCAACTCCTGCTTGGCCAGCACTTCGTCGAAGGTCATCTTGTCGATGCTGATCGGTTTACGATCCTCAACCTTGCGCCCATCCTGACGGTGGGTGTAATCGCCGACTGCGAGCAGTTTTAGCGGCAACTCGATTTCTTCCTGAGCGCCCCCGGTTGCGGGCTTGAACGTGACGTTGATGCGCTCCTTGGGAGCGACAGAGCCTTCTTTGGCCATGATTTCTTTCCTTACTATGGGGCCCGTAGGCCTATTCGATTACCCGTTCCAGGTCGAGGTGACATAAGCGGCGGTAAGTTTCATCCCTGCATTCGCGCACGAGATGGTTCTGAGGCAATAGCTCGCAGCAGCGATACAACAGGTGCAGCACCTGCAATGCGAGATCGGGCTCCCATTCGTTCAAATCTGCGCCCAGCAACGTCTGATCGAGCGCCTCGAGCTGGGCTTTGGCGAGCTCGTATTTCTTGGCCGAGAAGCACAAACGAGCCATCGCGAACCGCCAAAGGAAGCGCGTACGTCCGCCGTATGTGTTTTGCATTGCCTGGCTGAGAAACTGCACCGCAGACTTGAGACTTTCGTTGCGTAGCATCACCTGAGCTTCTTCCAAAGCTCGTTCCCAAGGCATGTGGTTGTCGTTCACATCGGTTCGGGGCCCAGCGTCTGGAAGATCCAGACGAGGCATGACATGGGCGGCTATCCATGCTCGAGTGGACGGATCCGCGAACGGTTCGCCATCGTGCCAACGCAACTCGATGACTCCGGGCAAACGTTGCAGGAACAATGCGAAATGGATTTCCTGCTCGCGCATGGCAGGCTCCGCACCCAGCCCTTGTAAACACTCCCAGGCGAGCCTCTGGCCATCAAACCAGAAAGGTGCCTTAGCCAAGCTGGCCTCTATTTCAACCAGGAGATTTGCGTAGTTACTTTGCTGGAAACTTTCCCGGTACGCCCTGAGCTTATCCGCAGGAAGCCCACGCAAAAGGGTTTTTAGCTCTACATCATGCTCTGGAACAGCATCGATACTCAGCCAGAGCACGGTACGGCTCAGCCGCAAAGCCCGAGCATCGGTCGCCTTTTGCTTGAGCCACCATGTGCATAACGAACGAGCGCTTTCCTGCTGGGCGCGCAGAGCCCGATGGGCGTCCTTTTCATTTTCGATTGGAACATCGGCAGTGAATAGTTGAGTAGCAGCTTGCTTCACCTGCGCTACCATCGCTTCAACGGCGCTCGGCGGCGGCTTATTATCGATGGAACGCTGCACCAGACTCCTGAGGCGCCGACACAGCGGGAGTAATAGAGGTGCGTCATCGCCCAAGTGATCGGTGAACACCGCGTCAAGATCTTCGAGTTGGCCAGCCAGAATCTGGAATAAGGTCAGTTGGGTTTTAATCGCGACATCATCACCCAATGCCTCCTCCAGGCGCGGAAGGAGCCAACTGAGGCTGGCCGCACGTGTCCGAACCTTCAAAGGGTACAGTTCAGCCCAATGATTCTTGCAGAGGTATCGCAAGAGACCCACCCCGGCGAGCAGCCCTTGGAACGAGTCTCGCTGATACAACGCCCAAGTCATCCACGCCGCCACTCGTAGATCCTTCGACTGGGTGCGCAACAAAGCTTCCCCTCGCTCCAATATATTCAACCAGTCGACTCGACCGTTTTCATGCACCGACTGGGCTTTGCCAAGCTCCACTTCCAAAACTTCGTATTCGTCTGAAAAACGCATATCCGCGCCCGCGAAATTCCCGTTGGAAATAGGCGTTTGGGCTAGTTTTAAATAATACTCGGACAGTTCTTCAGAATAAGACATGTGTAGCCTTTGATAAGCTTTGGTCGTATAGATCTAATTGTTCCGGAACGAAGGGTAAATTCGATGCGCAGCTATAGAAAACTTAACTCCATGATGATTTTCTGCGAAAGCTGCATCGACATGGCTTTCCGATCGGCGTGAAGCATGCCAAGTTCTAAACGAAAAAAATGTAGGACATTTCGCTAAATGCGAACCGAGAATGAAAAAAAATGATACCAACACATTTTCTTGCTCGACCGAAGATGGCTACTATTTTTTAGTAATTTTGCCTATAGATGCCGAGCACGAATTTAGTTCAAATAGTTTCTCCCTCCGAGTGGCTTAACAAAGGTTAGTAACGGAAGCTTGAGAGCTCAAAACAAAAAACGCCGATTCGAGATGATGTTCGTGCGAGCAAACACATCTAACAAAGCGGCGTTCTTATGCGCGATACGTTCCTTCCGTTTGGGAGGGCTTTTCTGTTGTCGCCATCAAACCTGATGGCGACACGCTGATCGATCTCATCATCCAGACCAGCCGATTCCCGTGTGACCTGGAGGTGCGCCAGCATTGCCTTCTGGCACGAGTGGCCTACGGCCTGTTCGTGTGGTAGCCCAATACTGAATTAAGGTCATCAAACGGATGGCCCTACGGCTACCGAAACAAGGAATTTTTTTCATGAAGATGAAGGTAAGGGGCCGGTGAACACACCTTCCGAGCCCCGCCAATAAGGGTGATTGTGTCCGCGTATTGTTAAGCGGACGCTATTATCATTGAGCTGCCACTCGGCGAGCAATTGATCACCGTGAAGTGGCCAATCTCAGACCCTGACGGATGCGCCCGCTTCGTCCGAGGGCTTGCTCTGTGATCCGCATTGACCATCTGGCTCGCCACCGAGCCGATGGACATGCGAGCGGGCACCAACACCGCGCTGGCCAGGGTGATCGCGGTGTTCGGTGCGGCGAAGCCGCACTGTGCGTATCTATTTGCCAACCGCCGCGCCACGCGCACGAAAGTTCTGGTGCATGACGGCTTCGGGATCGGGCTGGCGGCTCGGCGTTTGAACCAAGGCAAGTCAATTGGCCAGGCATTCACCAAGGCTCGGAAATGGAGTTGGATACCGAACACCCCTGAACATTTGCGCGCTTTGGCGAACGGTTATCGAGAAGCTCACACACGAGATCGCACAACTCAAGCGTTTGAAGTTTGCCAAGCGCAGCGAGCAGACGAATCCTGAGCAGGCCAGCTTGCTCGATGACCTGATCGATACCGATATCGCGGCGATTGAAGCAGAGCTTCATGCCTTGCAAACAGTGCTGGCTGCGACCGAGAAAAAGCAAAAGCCCAAACGCACTGTTTTCCCGGCAGAGTTTCAATGCACGCTAATCCGTCACGAACCGGACACACTCATTGCCCATGTGGCTGCGTACTCAAGCGTATCGGTAAGGACGTCAGCGAAAAGCTGGACTACACGCCCGGCGTGTTTACCGTTGAGCGCCATATCCGTGGCAAGTGGGTCTGCGATGACTGCGAAACGCTGATCCAAGCGCCGGTTCCGGCGCAGGTCATCGACAAGGGATTCCCGACTGCCGGGTTACTTGCCCACGTCATGATCGCCAAGTTTGCTGACCATCTGCCGCTTTACCGTCAGGAATCGATCTTCGGCCGTGCGGTTTGGCGATTCCACGTTCAACTTTGGCTCAATGGGTTGGTGTGACCGGGGTGCAGTTGCAACCTCTGGTCAATGCACTGCGCGACGTAGTGCTTGGGCAGCAGGTTATTCATGCCGATGAAACACCCGTGCAGATGCTCGTGCCGGGCTCAAAGAAAGCTCACCGCTCTTATGTTGGGCCTACGCCACCAGCCAGTTCTCGAATTTGGCAGCGGTGGTTTACGACTTCAGCCCCAGTCGCGCCGGTGAGCACGCTCGCAACTTCTTGCAAGACTGGAAGGGCAAGCTGGTGTGTGATGATTTTGGTGGCTACAAGGCCAGTTTCGAACTCGGAGTGACCGAGATCGGTTGCATGGCCCATGCACGGCGCAAGTTCTTCGAATTAAAACTCCACTAGAATTTCTAGCAATGACAGATTATTGTCTGAAGAGGCGCGCAGAGAAACAAGAATGCCGCACTCGGTTTAACAGGCGGCTATGGACTCAACGCGCCTTGTCGAGCTTCCGCTAATGCCGCAAGCAGCCAGCAATCCAGAAGCGCCCCATCAACCCGGCCTGCTACTCCCGATCGTGAAAGAGATGGATAACGGATGCCTGCTGGCCAACTTCTACGAAACCCTCGCGTCGGATCATGCGATGGTGAGTAACCTGGCCTTCGATTTGGAAGGCTCGCCCCACCGCTTTCTATTTGGCGAGCTCTCGCAACGCGGCGAATATCCGGATGACACTAATCGCAGGTTATGCTCAACTAGACGTTGTTTGTAGCGATCGTATCCGTTGGCGGCTCTGTACGTGGCGTCTGTACCGCCTTGGATAATGTGTAGTGTTTCGCGTACCACCCCCCGGTATCTAATAGCGAGAGATGAGTACCAAACTCAACTATTGTGCCGTTATCCATAACGATAATTTTGTCCGCCTTGCTAGCCTCCACTAAGTCGTGAGTTATTATTATTCGTGTGACACCATTAAGAGCAGCATAGATAGCTGAGGAAAGAATTTTCTTAGTTGCTTTGTCAAGTGAAGAAGTAGGCTCATCTAAAACTATGACGTTTGGGTATCTAGCTATCGCGCGAGCGAATGAAACTCTTTGCTTCTCACCTCCGGACAAGCCATGGCAAGCGTTGCATTCGAGCAACCCCTTATCATCATCAATTCCACTTACCCTCAATATGCGAGGAATCTCCGCCTGATCAAATGATAAATTCCCAAACACATTATCCTTGACAGATCTATCAAACAAAAATGTGTCTTGCGGCACGTAGCCTACATGTTTCCTCAAAGCCCTTATTGCCTCACCCGAAAGTTCCTGCGAATCATATTTAATCACGCCAGCACTCACTTCAACCAAACCAAGCAAAGCTTTAGCCAACGTTGACTTTCCAGCGCCTGAGTTACCCACTACCGCCAAACTGCTCCCACTTTCTATCACGACGCTTATGTCTTTTAGGAGAATTTTCCCGTCAAGTGAATGTATACAAACTTTATCCAACGTAATCACTGGCGGTGGCAGTGGCTGAACTTCTTTCGGGTCGTCGATCAACACGCACGGCTGCACCAGGTGTTCCGCATTTTCGGCTATGGTGACCGAAGTCCTTTTGATGGCGCTCAAAACCATGCCTACATAGCTAACCGGCAACACGAACTGAAGCACATATGCGTTAATTTGCACGAAATCTCCAGCCGTAATAACCCCCCCCGCTAGATCCCTCGCGGCAAACACTGTAATTGCTGTGAGTCCAGCGCCTAACACCATAATTTGCAGGGAGCTTATGGCTTGTGAAAAATTGACGACTCCGATCGCCGATTTTGTAGATGCTAGTAGAGCCCTCTCGATGTGCTTGAACTCAGCCCTCTCGTCTGCGTGGGCAATAATTATGGTGCGGTTTTTTAAGGCATCTAATATTCGCCAATAAGTTGACTGCGCTGACAAATTCGAAAACTTTTGTCTTTCGCCAACACCTTTGTAGCTAAATAAAGAAATTACAACAAAGATCAAAACTGTAGCCGCTAACAGCGAAGCGTAAATTAAAGATGAAAAATGAACAAGCACTGACACCGACAGGATAAGCCTTACCAATAACGGGACGATCTGCCAAACCACACCATCTATGAACATGGGAAGCGCATTGTTGGTTTGACTTAACTTTGTAGCAAAGACTCCACTTGGACTCTCCTTTAGTTCCACTTCTAATTTAAAAATTGAGTTAACACAGAATCGTTTAGTGGCTTCAAATTTAATTTTCTCCACTACGATGGCCGCAAGAACTCCTCTCAGACGAAGTAGTAGTTCTGCGCCCAACCATGTGGCACCATAAACAGCGCCTAACCAGGCGACCTCCGCAACGGCTTCCTTGGCGCTCAGTGAATCAATTAATATCTTAAGTACAGCGGGCGCGGCCACCGACATGAATACTGTTATTAAATCCAACAGGCAGGCCGCTAAAAATGACAACTTAACGCTCAAACTAGAGTTAATTAAGATATTCCAGCAAGCTTTAACGGCGCTTAAAAAATCCTTATCAAGCATTTCCGCTTCCACCAATAGACACTATCTTAGCCAACTCCATGGGCAATTCCTTTCTATCATAGACAACGCCGCTTTCACCTTCGACCCAAGCATGAGAAATGAAAGGATGCGTTTGAACACCGACTATAAATTTACATTTCACATTATGGCTAAATGCGATACGGGCAACTGCGTAAGCAAACTCCAAGCACTTGACCTTACGCCATAGGCAAAATACGGCTAGGTTTACATTGCTCGCAATTTTATGCAATTCGGCTTCATCTGCCGCCATACTATCGGGAGGAAACCGCCGCAGGTCCTGAAGTATTATATGAAGCTTTCCTTTGTCTGAGTTCTTTTTTGCGGATGATAGAAATATCATGGCCCTTATGAAATACTTCGGCCTGAAATCTGATAAATCGACTCTGCTTTTACCTAATGCCCAGTCGCATTCAAAAGCTCCCTTAGAAATTTTCTCATCTTGAAAAAATTCCTTTGGCAGTTTTTCTCCTAAGCGAATCAAACCTTGGGAAACCAAGTCATTAAGGGAGCCAACCTCGTCCTCTGAGAGTTTCGAAGAGGGCGCACCGAGGATCGAAAACAGCAGGCTGCTTTGTATGTCATCAAAGAATATGAACTCATTAGACGCCTCGTTAAGAGCTGTGATTTTTCCGTTATAGATAGCTGCCGTTACTCCCTTACCCCACTGTACAAATCCCTCCTTTTGCTGTTCAAATTCATCAACATAACCCTTCCAGTGATTGATATAAATGTTTGCAGTGAATAAATTAATTAGTGACCCTGGACACTTTACAACTCCAGCCGCAACCTCATCTATCAGCCGACACATACCATCTACGTTCACTATATCTGCTCGAACCAAGTAGCCTTCCGTTATGAAACTTTTAATCTCTGATTTGTAATGCAAAAAACAGCGCTGCGTAAGTCCTGCTACGCCACCCTTCCGCCTATACCAAAATTCGTCAGATTGATACTTATCCGCGGCGCGCTTGCGGATGCTGTACCTGTCTATCCCATATTTTAAAAGTTGATCCGAAGGAGTAGCTAGGCCTGTACTTAAAATATCTGGAGCCAAAAACGGACAAATATAGCGACCTGCAAAAGCAGCCATCGGGGACGATTGCATTTCATATCTATTTACTGCTGAATTCAGGTGTCGCTCAAGCGTACTGACTTCCCTACAGTGGGGATGGGCTGGAATATCAACCTTAAACTCACCTGCACAGTGGCCACTTGCGACAACTTTATTTATACCGTTACTGTTTGCAAAAAAACGTCCAGGATCGTCTAATTTCATTTGCATACCTCTATATTCCTCAAAGCTCTCTTTGATGGCGTGTATAAAAGGCGAACGCAAATAATTAGAAATACATAGTGAACTTTTAAACGCTCCAATAACGTCTCCTTTCTTCAATAGCTCAACTGGCAATCCTTTTTGAGGGGCGGCACAAAAAATTGAATCCCCGCCTGCGCCGTTAAATATGGCCGTGCTCTGCGACGAAAGCAGGTGAGACGAGTAGTCTAAGTATCCGATATTCACAAGTCCCGGATGAGGGAAATTTGGCTTAATATTTGAACAGGTGGTGACCTGAAAGGGTTTGAGATCTTCTACGTCTAGAATCGTCAGATCGCAACGATGTTTAGCCGCTAGACTCTTTACGCGCTGCAAGTCATCTACCTGACCGCTAGCAAAGTCAGTGAGGTGAATCAGCTGTAAATCGCCATCAGGCATTACTTCTAATAGAGAATGCAGCAGTATGCTAGACTCGAGTCCGCCAGAGTATTCCAACATAACTGTTCGAACACCAGCCAGTCTCTTTCTTAACCCATCCTCCAAAGTCTCTAAAAGTTCTATTTCTCTAGGGTCAAGCTCCTCCCCCAAATCAACATGCATATCTGAAGAGCTTAATACGCTACCTGGAGGCAAGTAAAAAACGTCCAAGAACGGAGTGTGCACTCTTGGCGTTGCACCGCACGCGATATACTCAATGAAATAATTAATATTTGGGGTTGTTCTGCTTTTTTTACAGGAAAGAAGCAGCTCCAAACTGGAGGAGATCAGTAAATTTCCGCACTTTTCCTTATAAACAAACACTTGATGCTCAGAAAATATACTGACTGAAAGTTTGCTCGCACAAAAAGTTAGCAGGCCAACACCCTTAAATTCCAATGTACTGCTTGATCTATGTTGATCATCGCTACTTAATAGGTATTCGCCATTATTTCCAGAGGGCGAGAATACAAATTCAAGAGAGCTTTGATTTGAAGCTTGTAAAATAAAATCCATAGCACTCTAATCCTTGAGAAAAGGAAGCAGCCCTTCGCCAGCGACTGCATCCACGCTGCTATAGTGTATTAGCTATTTATTGCGTACCTCGACCAGTGCGGCATCTCCAAGTCTGCGAAACCTGGTGCTCCTTGAATATTTGGTGACGCAGGTAGTTTAATCAAGTTTTTGAACATTTTATGCTTTCCTTGTGCTAGTTCGGTTAACGCCAGCGACAGCTGACTGATATAGAGATTGCCAAATTTAAAAAAATAAAAAAGTAGGACGCTTCTCAAATAAATTGTCTTTTGAAAAAATCAGAATGATCCGTAGTCTTTTGTTCAAACAACTGTTGGATTCGGGCGGAGCCGCTAGAGAATTAGCGGGAGGCGGTGGAAGTTTATCAGCAAGCTATATCCGGCTCTTCGGACTGCGAAAATGCGGGAGTTCGTAGTTGATGAAGCCTATGCGTTCAAAGGAGATCAGACAGTTTTCATGAAAGTTAGAACTTTATTGATCTGCGGCCAAAGCTTAGGTGGAGCAGTCGCATTGCTGCTCGCGGAAACGCTGCTCACAAGCGCCGTCATAGGTTGGCGCGCTCGGCTGGCGGCGCTGAGTACTTTGCTGGTCACCGCCAAGGGACGTTTTCGGAAGCCGGCTGCATGAGTCTCATCAGTCAGGCATTGCCTGCACTCGATGGTGGTTGTGCGCATGGCGCCTTCGGGCGCGCCGGGTTCCGTTGCCTCTACCGGTCTACTAACTTGCGCACAGCTGCCTCCTTTCGTTTAGTAGCGAGACGGTTGCGGCCTACTAAATCAGAGGTAGCGTAACGATGTTCAAAATAACTCCGAATCCTCCAGAAGCAGATCCCAACTCTCCGTACCTCGACGGCCCCAACGCCAAGAAACACGACGAAGCCGCCAAGCACACGCTGGATTATTACCTGGCGCCCAAACCGGGAAAGCCCGAAGAACCCCCTCAACCTGGCCAGCTGTTCACCGTCGTAAAAGACATGGGCAACGAATGCCTGCTGGCCAACCTCAGCGAAACCCTGGCCTCCGCTGACGCGATGGTCAGCACGCTGGCCGTCGACCTGGATGGCGCGTACCGCCACTTTCTCCTAGACATTCAACAACGGATCGAGCTGAGTTCGTTACTGGCGAACCGAGTGTTGAACAACGTCGATCCGCGCTAACCGCTGCGCCACGGTTTACTCAGGCACAAAAAAGGCATACCGATCACCATCGGTATGCCTTTTTTGTTGCCGCTTCCTTCCCTCGTCAGAGGTACTCGCCGCGATTACGGGTTAACGCTGTCCTTCAAGGACTTGCCCGGCTTGAACGCAACGGTGTTGCTGGCCTTGATCTTCACTGGCTCGCCGGTTTGTGGGTTCTTGCCGGTGCGGGCGCCGCGGTGGCGTTGCAGGAAGGTGCCGAAGCCGACCAGGGTGACGCTGTCCTTGCGGTGCAGGGCGCCGGTGATTTCTTCGAGGACGGCGTTGAGGACGCGGTTGGCTTGTTCTTTGGTGAGGTCTGCTTTTTCCGCGATGGCGGCAGCGAGTTCTGGTTTACGCATGAATGAAGCCCCTTTGACGGTTTTTTTGTTGTTATGTCCGGGCTGTTCTCTTCGGAACACCCCCTAAGGCGCCGCAGGCTCTACTCTGCGGCAGACGGGAGTGAGGATGGCACGGGGCCGCAACCGGCGCCAGTGGCCGGCGGGGGTTTGTGCCCTCAAAAGCAGGTTATTTATGACAGAACGGCCAGTATTTACGCCAGCAGGGCTGGAAGCTGCTTGTTCAACGCCAGTTTTTCCATCACCGCCGCGCCGGTCAGGGCGTAGCCCAGCAGATTGCCTTGGGCGTCGCGGCACAGGGCCTTGATATCGGCGCCTTGCCCTTCGACGCTCCACACGCCTTCGCTACCCCGTGGTGGTGGCGAAACCACCAATGGGCACACCGGGGTTTTCACCGTGATCGGCATGGCGCCGTAGCCTACGGCGGTGGGGTTGCCGGCCAGGGTTTGGGCCAGGGCGCGCGCGCAACTCATCAGCGGCATCACGTAGAGCAGGTTCAAGCCATCGACTTCGGCGCAGTCGCCCAAGGCGTAGATATTGGCGTGGGAAGTCTTCAGATGACGATCCACCACGACGCCGCGATTGACCACCAGGCCGGCGGCGGCCGCCAGGTCGATGCGCGGGCGCAGACCGATGGCCGAGACCACCAGGTCGCAGGCGATCACTTGGCCGTCCGATAGGTGCGCTTCCAAACCGTCGGCCACCCGTTGCAGGCGATTGAGCACCGGGCCGAGGTGGAACCGCGCGCCAAGGCTTTCCAACCCGGCCTGTACCGCTGCGGCGGCCGCCGGGTGCAGCAGCGTCGGCATGACTTGCTCGCATGGGGCGACCAGTTCTACTTCATAGCCACCCAGAATCAGGTCGTTGGCAAATTCGCAGCCGATCAGGCCGGCGCCTAGCAGCAGCACCCGGCGCTTGCCAGCGGCGGCGGCGCGAAAGCGGGCGTAGTCTTCCAGGTCGTTGATGGGGAAGATCAGGTCCGCCGCGTCGCCTTGCACCGGCACGCGCACGGTTTCAGCGCCCCAGGCCAGCACCAAGTCGCGATAGCTCACTGCTTCTTCACCGATCCACAGGCGCTTGTGGCCCGGGTCGATGCCGCTGATGCGCGTGTGGGTGCGTACCTCGGCATTCAGTTGCTCGGCCATCGCGCCTGGCTCGGCCATGCTCAGGCCATCGGCGTCTTTGTTCTTGCCGAAGCCCGTGGAGAGCATCGGCTTGGAGTAGGAGCGGCCGTCGTCCGCGGTTATCAGCAGCAACGCGGTTTCGCTGTCGAGCTTGCGAAATTCCCGGGCCAGGTTGTAACCGGCCAGGCCAGTGCCGACGATGACGACAGGTGCGCTCATGTTGCTCTCCGTTTGGTGAAACGATCAGTTGATTTCGATCATTTCGAAATCCATTTTGCCGACGCCGCAGTCCGGGCACAGCCAGTCTTGCGGTACGTCTTCCCAGCGAGTGCCGGGCGCGATGCCATCGTCAGGCCAACCGTCAGCTTCGTTGTAGATCAGGCCACAGACAATACATTGCCACTTCTTCATTCCAATACTTCCTCAAGATGTCAGGCTTGGCCGGTATTTTCCGGCTCAGGGCCGTTTTGTACTGATCGGTCGCGACAGATGCAAGCGGCATCGGCGCGACGGCGGGTTGGCTCGGCCAAAATCGCCGACCGGCATGGTAAGCTCGCGGCCTCATTTGCTGCCATTCAAGACCCCTGTGCCGCCTACAAATTCGATATTTCCTACACTCCAATGGCTGCCCCAACACCTGCTGTCGCCCCGCCCGGATGCGTGCGTCATGGACTGGCTGTTTGACGAAGGCTCCCTGACCCGGCGCCTGACCGGCCTGTCGGACGATCACTTCAGCGTGACGCCGCTGTTCGAAGGCTGGCAGCCGTTGCGCGCCGATGAGTGTGCCGCGCTGGACCTGGCCCAGGGCAGCGAGGGCTGGGTGCGCGAGGTGTACCTGCGCGGCCACGGCCAGCCTTGGGTGTTTGCCCGCAGCGTGGCGGCGCGCAGCGCGTTGCAGGGCGACGGCTTGCAGATGGACGAACTGGGCAGCCGCTCGTTGGGCGAGCTGCTGTTTTGTGACCAGGCGTTCCAGCGTCGGGCGATCGAGGTCTGCCACTACCCGAGCGAATGGTTGCCGGCAGAGGTTCGCGCCACCGCGTTGTGGGGCCGTCGTTCACGTTTTGATCGCGGCACGTTGAGCGTACTGGTGGCGGAGGTGTTTCTGCCGAGCCTGTGGACAGTCGCTCGCGCCTATTCGGAGAATTGCTGATGTACGTGCAACTGCTCAAATCCTTGAACCGCCTCAATCCGCGGGCCTGGGACTTCGTGCAACTGACGCGCATGGACAAGCCCATCGGTATTTATCTGCTGCTGTGGCCGACGTTGTGGGCGCTGTGGATCGCCGGTGAGGGTTCGCCATCCCTGGCCAACATCGTGATTTTTATTCTCGGCGTGGTACTGACCCGTGCCGGCGGCTGCGTGATCAACGACTGGGCCGACCGCAAGGTGGACGGCCACGTCAAGCGCACCGAACAGCGTCCATTGGTGAGCGGCAAGATCAGCTCCAGGGAAGCGCTGGTGTTCTTCGCGGTGTTGATGAGCGTGAGCTTCCTGCTGGTGCTGTGCACCAATGCGCCGACGATTCTGTTGTCCTTGGGCGGGTTGGCTTTGGCCTTCAGCTACCCGTTCATGAAGCGCTATACCTATTACCCCCAAGTGGTGCTGGGCGCGGCGTTTTCGTGGGGCATGCCGATGGCCTTCACCGCCGAAACCGGCCATCTGCCGGCGGCCGCCTGGTTGCTGTACATCGCCAACCTGCTGTGGACGGTGGGCTACGACACCTATTACGCCATGACCGACCGGGACGATGATTTGAAAATAGGCGTGAAATCCACGGCGATCCTGTTCGGCGATGCCGACCGGGTGATCATCCTCACGCTGCAAGGCCTGGCCCTGGCTTGCCTGTTGCTGGCCGGGTCGACATTCAAGCTCGGTGGCTGGTTTCACCTGGGGTTGGTGGCCGCTGCCGCGTGTTTCGCCTGGGAGTTCTGGTACACCCGCAGCAAGGATCGGATGCGCTGCTTCAAGGCGTTCTTGCACAACCATTGGGCCGGGTTGGCGATTTTCGTGGGGATTGTGCTGGAGTATGGGTTGCGCTGAGGCGACTCGCTTATCCATAGAACCCGCCCAATGGCACTGGCCGCAATGGCAATCAACGAATACTGTATGCACATACAGCTTTCGGAGTATTGCCCATGTCCGTCCCTCTTCCGCCCCGTGGCCGCGGCACCGCCACCAATCCGCATAACCGTTTCGCCCCAAGCCGTTCGATGGCCGAGGATGATGGCTGGTACCAGGAAGTACCGCCGACCCAGGGCACCGAAGTACGCATCGAAACCGCCAAGACCATCATCACCCGCAACACTTCCACCGACATCCCTTTCGATCGCTCGATCAACCCCTACCGAGGCTGCGAACACGGTTGCATCTATTGTTATGCCAGGCCCAGCCATGCCTACTGGGACATGTCGCCCGGGCTCGATTTCGAAACGAAGCTGATCGCCAAGACCAACGCCGCCGACGTGCTGGAGCAACAATTGGCCCGGCGCGGCTACCAGTGCGCGCCGATCGCCCTGGGTTCCAACACCGACCCCTACCAGCCGATCGAACGCGAGCAACGCATTACCCGGCGGATTCTCGAGGTGTTGCTGCGTCATCGGCACCCGGTGACCATCGTCACCAAAGGCTCGTTGATCCTGCGGGACCTGGACCTGTTGACCGAACTGGCCCGGCAACGCCTCGTACACGTGATGATCAGCCTCACCACGCTGGACGATGAGCTCAAGCGCATTCTCGAACCCCGCGCGGCCGCGCCCAGCGCACGGCTTCGGGCCATAAGGGTCATGCGCGAGGCGGGTATCAAGGTGGGGGTGCTGTGTGCGCCAATGATTCCGATGATCAACGACAGCGAGATCGAAAGCCTGCTGGCCGAAGCCCATGCCGCCGGCGCGCAGACCGCCGCCTATGTCATGTTGCGCCTGCCACTGGAAGTGGCGCCGCTGTTCGAGGAGTGGTTGCAGGCGCACTACCCGCAGCGCGCCGCCCATGTGTTGAGCCTGGTGCGCCAGAGTCGCGGCGGTGAGCTGTACGACAGCCGGTTTGGCGTACGGATGCGCGGCGAAGGCCCGTTTGCCGATCTGCTGGCGCAGCGTTTCGCTAAAACGATTAAGCGATTGGGAATGGATCGACGCGACGGTTACGATCTTGATTGCGATGCCTTCTGTCCGCCGGGGCGACAGATGTCATTGATTTAAATACAGTTCGCTTTAAATTGATCTTTGGAGATGGCGCGGCGCAAACATACCTGGCGCTTTGTTTACGCCTCGTAATATGCGTTCTAGAGCCTTCCATTCAGTTTGAGTTAAGTTTCGGCCGCTACCTTGTTCATCGAGTGACTGACGGGTCGAGCCTTTCGACCTGGATGTTTTTTAACCAGCCACTGGCGTCTCAAAGAGGATGAATCATGAGTGACAAGGATAAACAGCCGTTGGCTGCGTCGGCTTCAGCCCAACCCCAGGCGGAAACCGCCGATGCAGCGCTGCAGCACATTGTTGACGGCTTTTTGCATTTCCATCACGAGATCTTTCCCCAGCAGGAAGAGCTCTTCAAGAAACTCGCCACCGCCCAGAAGCCCCGGGCGATGTTCATCACCTGCGCCGATTCGCGCATCGTGCCCGAGTTGATCACCCATAGCTCTCCTGGCGACCTGTTCGTGACCCGTAACGTCGGCAACGTCGTTCCGCCTTACGGCCAGATGAACGGCGGTGTTTCCACCGCCATCGAATACGCCGTGCTCGCCCTCGGCGTGCAGCACATCATCGTCTGCGGCCACTCCGATTGCGGCGCCATGCGTGCCGTGCTCAACCCCGATACCCTGGAAAAAATGCCGACGGTCAAGGCCTGGCTGCGCCACGCCGAAGTCGCCAAGACCATGGTCCATGACAACTGCCCGTGCGGTGACGAGAAGCAGACCATGCCCGTCCTCACCGAAGAGAACGTGATCGCGCAGTTGCAGCATTTGCGAACGCACCCCTCGGTGGCTTCTCGCATGGCCAGCGGCCAGTTGTTCATCCATGGCTGGGTGTACAACATCGAGACCAGCGAGATCAAAGCCTTTGACGCGGACCGGGGCTGTTTCCTGCCGCTCGATGGCAGCCATCCGATACCGGTGGCGACGCCCAAAGCGCGCTTCTAAAACCACTCCTAATCATCCTTGTATGGTTCAGCCTTACCGCTATTGAGGCGGTAGGGCCTCGCCATGCCTGAAGAAACTTCGGGAGAGTCGCCATGCGTGCTGCTCAATTAAAAGCTGTTCTGCCACGGGAGCTGTTGGCTTCGGTGGTTGTATTCCTCGTGGCGCTGCCATTGTGCATGGGCATTGCCATCGCATCAGGCCTGCCACCGGCCAAGGGCCTGATTACCGGGATCATCGGTGGTTTGGTGGTGGGTTTTCTGGCGGGCTCCAAGCTGCAAGTCAGCGGTCCGGCCGCCGGGTTGGCGGTGTTGGTTTTCGAACTGGTGCGCCAGCACGGCGTGGCCATGCTCGGGCCGATCCTCTTGTTGGCCGGCCTTCTGCAACTGTTGGCCGGACGCTTTCGCCTCGGGTGCTGGTTCCGGGTCACCGCGCCTGCGGTGGTGTACGGCATGCTCGCCGGTATCGGCGTGCTGATCGTGTTGTCCCAGGTCCATGTGATGCTCGACGCAGCGCCCAAGCCTTCCGGCCTGGACAACCTGGCGGCATTCCCTGCGGCAGTCGCCCAGGCCTTGCCGTCGTTCGGCTGGCAGGCCGGCTTGCTGGGCCTTTCGACGATCGCGGTGATGTGGCTGTGGGAAAAATTTCGGCCCCATAGCCTGCGCTTCATTCCTGGCGCGCTGCTGGGCGTCGGCCTGGCAACCGTCGCGAGCCTGCTGCTGGCGTTGCAGGTCAAGCGCGTGGAAGTCCCGGAAAACATGGCCGAAGCCATTGACTGGCTGCGCCCGGCGGATCTGCTGAACCTGGCCGATCCAACGCTGCTGATCGCGGCCTTCGCGGTCGCCTTCATCGCCAGCGCCGAAACCCTGCTGTCGGCGGCCGCCGTGGACCGCATGCACAGCGGCGAACGGGCGGATTTCGACCGGGAATTATCGGCGCAAGGTATCGGCAACATGCTCTGCGGCCTGCTCGGCGCCTTGCCCATGACCGGCGTGATCGTGCGCAGCTCGGCCAATGTCCAGGCCGGCGCGACCACGCGGATGTCGACGATCTTCCACGGCTTGTGGTTGCTGCTGTTCGTGCTGTTGCTGTCGAGCGTGCTGCAAAGCATTCCGGTGGCGAGCCTGGCGGGTGTGCTGGTCTATACCGGTTTCAAGCTGGTGGACATCAAGGCGTTCCGCAGCCTCGGTCGTTATGGGCGGATGCCCATGTTCACCTATGCCGCAACGGCACTGGCGATCATCTTCACCGACCTGTTGACCGGTGTACTGGTCGGTTTCGGCCTGACCCTGGTGAAGCTGGCCTGGAAAGCTTCGCGCCTGAAAATCAGCCTGATCGACCTGCCGCAGGAAGGCGAGATGGAACTGCGATTGGTGGGTGCGGCAACCTTCCTCAAGGTTCCGGCCTTGACCCAGGTACTAGGTACCATTCCCGAAGGCGCGACGGTGCATGTGCCGCTCAATAACCTGAGCTACATCGATCACTCGTGCCTGGAGTTGCTCGAAGAATGGGGCCGGGCGAACGCCAGCAAGGGTTCGAAGCTGCTGATTGAATCCCGCGGGCTCAAGCGCCGGTTGGAAGGGCGGTTGCGCACGACGGTGGGGGTTGGCGCAGCCTCTGCCTGACAGCTCACTCCCAACGGAGCTGGGTGTAGGGCAGATAATTCTTGAAGACCACAAACTCAATGCGGGAGCGAGCTTGCTCGCGATGGCGGCGTGTCAGTCCACTACACTGTGGCTGACCCAATGCAATCGCGAGCAAGCTCGCTCCCACAGGGGGTTATGTGTCCCCGGTAGATCAAGCCGCCGGCTGATCAAGCTCCAGGCCCACGCCCAAGCGACGCGACATGCACGGCCAGCGCTTCCAGGCCGCGCCGGTCTCCGGGCTGCTGAGCTTCTCGCGATAGGCTTCCACCGACTCCAACGCAAACGTCTCGTCGTTGAGCATCTCATCGAACGTGTGATGCACCACTTCATCGAGCTGGTTGGCAAACGCCTCACCGATCAATTGGTGGGCGATCAGGTTGGCGACCGTCATGTCCAACGGAATCAGCGGCTGGCCGAAATGCTTGATGTAGAGGTCGTTCACCTCTTCGACGAACCGGTGCGCCAGATAGGCTTCGTCGAGCAGGCTGTTGAGCCCGACATGCCCGGCCGTGATGGTCGGTGGCTGGAGAAAGTACTGCTCGGCAATTTTCAGTACGGGTTTGATTTGCGACTCGATACCCGCCTCCCTGGCAACGACGTTGGCTGCATCCAGCAGGTCAGGCACTTCGTTGATGTAGGCGGCGACAAATCTCGCCAGGACGTCATTGGCGTTCGCATCCGGCAACTGAATGGCGGGGTGCAGCGTTGGTAACTGCGCCGTCAACTGACGGCTCAACAGGCCGGTCTCGGCCTCATGTTGCAGGGCTTTTTGGATCTGCTCGCGCAATGCGGCGGTGTTCATGACAACTCCAGGAAACAACAGGCAATGAAATAGGAATGACATAACTTAGCTGGCGCGCATTGACTCCTAAGACCTATTTTTCATAACCGCCCCTTCCCTGATACGTCGCCGTTATATCGGTTTGCCATCACTCAGTTCGCATCCTTCTCCATTCATGGGCTCTAGCGCAAGCCCCGGCTGTTTCAAACGATTTACGCCGTCGCGTTGCGAGGTTGCAGGTGCTGTCTATACTCGGGTTGGAATGGAGTTAGCTGATGACACCCGATTGCATGTGCAGCAAGGCGCGGCGAGTCAATTAAGCAGTCTGAAAAGCCGATCCCTTGCCGCAGGCGTTACGCCTACGGGATAACAAGAACGATAAGGGGAACCCGCAATGACGCGACATCCACACGTATGGATGGGCCTCCTGTTGTGGTCGATTTTCAGTCAGGCGCAAGCGGCCTGGACTGTGAATATGGCGCCTGGAGCGACACAGATCAGCAATGCAGTGTTCGACCTTCACATGACCATTTTCTGGATCTGTGTGGTCATCGGCATCATCGTCTTCGGCGCCATGTTCTGGTCGATGATGATGCACCGCCGCTCAACCGGCCAGAATGCCGCGCACTTCCACGAAAACACCCGCGTCGAAATCCTCTGGACCATCGTGCCCTTCCTGATCCTGGTGCTGATGGCGATCCCTGCCACAGCCACGCTGATCAAGATGTACGACTCCAGCGAGTCGGAGATCGACATCCAGGTCACCGGCTATCAATGGAAGTGGCACTACAAATACCTGGGCCAGGACGTCGAGTTCTTCAGCAACCTGGCGACCCCCGCCGAACAGATCAACAACCAGAGCGCCAAGGGCGAGCACTACCTGCTGGAAGTCGACAAGCCGCTGGTGCTGCCGGTCGATGCCAAGGTGCGCTTTCTGGTGACCTCCGCCGACGTGATCCACTCCTGGTGGGTGCCGGCCTTCGCGGTCAAGCGCGACGCTATTCCAGGGTTCGTCAACGAAGCATGGACCCGCGTCGACAAGCCCGGCATCTATCGCGGCCAATGCGCCGAGTTGTGTGGCAAGGACCATGGCTTCATGCCGATCGTGGTAGAGGTCAAGAGCAAACCCGACTACGAGAAATGGCTGGGCGAACGCAAGGCCGAAGCCGCGCAGCTTAAAGAGTTGACCAGCAAGGAGTGGACGCGCGAAGAACTCGTCGAGCGTGGCGACAAGGTCTACCACACCACATGCGTTGCATGTCACCAGGCCGAAGGCCAGGGCTTGCCGCCGATGTTCCCGGCGCTCAAGGGCTCGAAAATCGCCACCGGGCCAATCAAGGATCACTTGAACATCGTCTTCCATGGCAAGACCGGCACCTCCATGGCGGCGTTCGGCAAACAATTGTCGGAAGTCGATATCGCGGCGGTCGTGACCTATGAACGCAACGCCTGGGGCAACAACAAGGGCGACATGGTCACGCCTAAAGAAGTGCTGGAACTCAAACAGGCAGAAAGCCAATGAGCCGGCCTGACGTCTGTTCCCGCAACCGGTCGGGGCGCGTTGCCCCGCGCCGTCCAGCCCATTGGTTCGAAGGAGAAAGGACATGAGTGCTGTGATCGATGACCACGGTCATGCCGACCACGCCCACGGCCCCGCCAAGGGCCTGATGCGCTGGGTGCTGACCACCAACCACAAGGACATCGGTACGCTGTACCTGTGGTTCGCGTTCTCCATGTTCCTGTTGGGCGGCTCGTTCGCCATGGTGATCCGCGCCGAGCTGTTCCAGCCCGGTTTGCAGATCGTACAGCCGGAGTTCTTCAACCAGATGACCACCATGCATGGCCTGGTGATGGTCTTCGGCGCGGTGATGCCGGCCTTCGTCGGCCTTGCCAACTGGATGGTGCCGCTGATGATCGGCGCGCCGGACATGGCCCTGCCACGCATGAACAACTTCAGTTTCTGGCTGTTGCCGGCGGCGTTCCTGATGTTGGTCTCGACGCTGTTCACACCGGGGGGTGGGCCGAATTTCGGCTGGACATTCTATGCGCCGCTGTCCACCACCTATGCGCCGGAAAGCGTGACGTTTTTCATCTTCGCCATCCACCTGATGGGCATCAGCTCGATCATGGGCGCGATCAATGTGGTCGCCACCATCCTCAACCTGCGCGCCCCCGGCATGACCCTGATGAAAATGCCGTTGTTCGTCTGGACCTGGCTGATCACCGCGTTTTTGCTGATCGCGGTCATGCCGGTGCTGGCCGGCTGCGTGACGATGATGCTGATGGACATCCACTTCGGCACCAGCTTCTTCAGTGCCGCCGGCGGCGGTGACCCGGTGCTGTTCCAGCATGTGTTCTGGTTCTTCGGCCACCCCGAGGTGTACATCATGATCCTGCCGGCCTTCGGTGCCGTCAGCTCGATCATCCCGGCGTTCTCGCGCAAGCCATTGTTCGGCTACACCTCGATGGTCTACGCCACGGCCGCCATTGCGTTCCTGTCGTTCATCGTCTGGGCGCACCACATGTTCGTGGTCGGCATCCCGCTGGTGGGCGAGTTGTTCTTCATGTACGCGACCCTGCTGATCGCCGTGCCCACCGGGGTGAAGGTGTTCAACTGGGCCAGCACCATGTGGCAGGGCTCGCTGACCTTCGAGACGCCGATGCTGTTCGCCGTGGCGTTCGTGATCCTGTTTTCCATCGGCGGCTTCTCCGGGCTCATGCTCGCCATCGCCCCGGCGGACTTCCAGTACCAGGACACCTACTTTGTGGTCGCGCATTTCCACTACGTGCTGGTGCCCGGCGCGATCTTCGGGATTTTCGCCTCGGCGTACTACTGGCTGCCGAAATGGACCGGCCACATGTACGACGAAACCCTCGGCAAGCTGCACTTCTGGCTCTCGTTCATCGGCATGAACATGGCGTTCTTCCCGATGCACTTCGTCGGCCTGGCGGGCATGCCCCGGCGGATTCCCGACTACAACCTGCAGTTCGCCGACTTCAACATGGTCTCGTCCATCGGCGCGTTCATGTTCGGCACCACGCAGATCTTCTTCCTGTTCATCGTGATCAAGACCATCCGCGGCGGCGAGCCAGCCCCGGCCAAGCCGTGGGATGGCGCCGAAGGGCTGGAGTGGAGCGTGCCGTCGCCGGCGCCGTATCACACGTTTACTACGCCGCCGGAAGTGAAATAGATGACTCCGGGGCCTTGTGTGGGAGCGAGCTTGCTCGCGATGGCGGTGTGTCTGACACACCGAGTCGCCGCCATCGCGAGCAGGCTCGCTCCCACAGGGTTCTCGGGGAGGAGCGGGAACCATGGCTGATTCAATCTCGCTGAAGAAACTGGTCACCCGCCTGCTGCTGGTAGTGGTGGCCATGTTCATCTTCGGGTTTGCCCTGGTGCCGATCTACGACGTGATGTGCAAGGCGTTCGGCATCAACGGCAAGACCGGTGGGCAGTACGAAGGCGTGCAGACGGTGGATGAGTCACGGCAAGTGCGGGTGCAATTCCTGTCGACCAACGCGGTGGACATGGTCTGGGATTTCTACCCCAAGGGCGATCAATTGGTGGTCAAGCCGGGGGCAGTGAACGAAATGGTGTTCGTCGCCCACAATCCCACCGACCGGCCGATGAGCGCCCAGGCAGTTCCGAGCATCTCGCCGAGCACGGCGGCGGCGTATTTCCACAAGACCGAATGTTTTTGTTTTACCCAGCAAGTGCTGCAACCCGGCGAACGCATCGAGATGCCCATGCGCTTCATCGTCGACCGGGACATGCCCAAGGAAGTGAAGCATCTGACGCTGTCCTACACGCTGTTCGATATCACTGCTCGTCATCCTCCGGTGGCTCTAAACACTGACCGATAGCGTGCCCGATAAGGAGAACAATAAATGGCAACTCATGAGCACTATTACGTTCCGGCCCAGAGCAAATGGCCGATCATCGCCACGGTCGGGATGTTCGTCACGGTGTATGGGCTGGCAACCTGGTTCAACGACCTGAAGGCGGCACGCCCGGACTCCAACGGCCCGCTGATCTTTTTCGTCGGCGGCCTGTTGGTGGCCTACATGTTGTTCGGCTGGTTTGGCGCCGTCATCAAGGAAAGCCGCGCCGGGCTGTACAGCGCGCAGCTCGATCGCTCGTTTCGCTGGGGCATGAGCTGGTTCATCTTTTCCGAAGTGATGTTCTTCGTGGCGTTCTTCGGCGCGTTGTTTTACGTACGAGTGGTGTCGGCGCCCGGTCTGGCCGGTGAAGGCAGCAAGGGTTTGTCGGAGATGCTGTGGCCGAACTTCGAATACGTCTGGCCGTTGTTGAACAACCCGGATCCCAAACTCTTCCCACCGCCCAAGGACGTGATCAGCCCTTGGGGCTTGCCGCTGCTCAATACCATCCTGCTGGTCAGTTCCAGCGTCACCGTGACCATCGCCCACCACGCCCTGAAAAAAGGCCATCGCGGCGCATTGAAGGTGTGGCTGGCGATCACCGTGCTGCTGGGTTGCGCGTTCCTGGGCTTCCAGGCCGAGGAATACATCCACGCCTATAAAGAGCTGGGCCTGACGTTGGGCTCGGGGATCTACGGCGCGACGTTCTTCATGCTCACCGGTTTCCACGGCGCCCACGTCACCATCGGCACGATCATCCTGTTCGTGATGCTGATGCGCATCATGCGGGGGCACTTCGACAACGAGCATCAGTTCGGCTTCGAGGCCGCGAGCTGGTACTGGCACTTCGTCGATGTGGTGTGGATCGGCTTGTTCTTCTTCGTCTACATACTCTGAGGCAGGCGTTATCAGGGCGGCTCTTTACCAAGGAGCATGCGACACCAACTGGCCGCTGAAAAAGCCCCAGGCAATCAAGCCGACGGTCACAGCGGCCAAGGCCACGCGAATTGCCAGGGCGATGACCAGGCGATTGGAATCGCTTTGGTCCTTGACCAGAAAAAACAAGCCGCTGAACAGGCTGGCAACCGTGGCGATCAGCATCAGGGCGATGGCTGCTTTGAGCATTGGAAACACTCCGGGGGGACGCGATGCACGTGAGTATAGCTATCCCGTTCATTAGCCTTAGGGCGGCGCCATGAAAGGCTTCCGGCCGGGCATCGTGCCGTCACTCGTGGTGGCCGTGCTGGTGCCGGTGATGGTGTGCCTGGGGTTCTGGCAAATGAGCCGGGGCGAACAGAAACGTGTGCTCATGGACACTTATGCCGAGCGCCGCGTGGCCAAGCCGATGAACAGCGTCGAGCTTTCGGATACGACGGATCCGGCCTTTCGTCCGGTCAGCCTGCGTGGCCAATTCGACGCCGAGCACAGCCTGCTCCTGGACAACCGCCAGCACGACGGCAAGGTGGGCGTCGAACTGCTGCAGCCGTTCCTCGATCACGCCAGCGGGCTTTGGCTGCTGGTCAATCGTGGCTGGCTGCCCTGGCCGGATCGCCGCACCCCGCCAGTCTTCAGCACACCTGAACAGACTGTCGACCTTCAAGCCTGGGTCTACGTCGCACCCGGCGCCACGTTCCAACTTCACGCCGACCCGGCAAGCGCACCGTGGCCGCGGCTGGTCACCACCATCGAACCGCAGAAACTCTGGGCAGAACTGGACCGTGGCGGCTTCGCTTACGAACTAAGACAACAAAGCGGCCCCGGCGCCTACCGGACCGATTGGCCGGTGGTTGCCATGGGTCCGGAAAAACACCTCGGCTATGCCGTGCAGTGGTTCGCCATGGCGGCGGCGCTGTTCGGCCTTTTCCTCTATCTCGGATGGCACAACGCAGGGAGACACCATGGGAAGCACCATGAATCCAACCAACACGTCTGAAGCGCCCAATGCACGCAGCCGCCGCAAGGGCCGCGTGCAATTGCTGTTGATTGTGCTGGGCGTGATCGGCCCGATGATCCTCGCCACCGGCATGTACAAATTCCAGTTCTGGGTCCCCGATAGCCGCAGCTACCACGGCGAGTTGATCGGCAACGGCCAGTCTCGCGCCGACATCGGCGTGCAGGCCGACGAGCAGCGCTGGCAGATCCTGGTGACGGCCCCTCAAGAGTGCTCGGTGGACTGCCGCCAGCTGGTCTACCTTGCCCGGCAAGTGCAGATCGGCCTGGGCCGCGAAGCCGGCCGCGCCAGCCATGCCCTGGCCATCGCGCAACCCCTGGACAGCGAGTACGACGCCCAGCTGCAGCGCGAATATCCCCAGCTGCAACGCTACCCGCTGGATCTGCCTGCCTATCAGAAAGGCGCCCAGGGTTCCGGCGGCGCCCAGCTGTGGATCATCGATCCCCACAGCAACCTGGTGCTGCGCTACGACGCCCGGGTCAAGGGCAAGGATTTGCTCAACGACCTGCGGCACCTGCTGAAACTGTCGAACATCGGATGAGGACATCGACATGGCCAAGCCTGGATTTCGCCTCGCGCTGTTCGCCACGTTGCTGGCATTGATTGTCGTACTGTTAGGCGCCTACACCCGCCTGACTCACGCCGGCCTCGGTTGCCCCGACTGGCCGGGTTGCTACGGATTCATCAGCGTACCCAAGGGCGAAGCCCAACTGGCCCATGCCGAATTGCATTTCCCCGACGCCCCGGTTGAGGCCCATAAAGGCTGGAACGAGATGGTCCACCGGTATTTCGCAGGTGCCTTGGCGCTGATGATTGCCGCGCTGGCCGCCCGGGCCTGGACGAACCGTCGTCACCCTGGCTTGCCATTGAAATTGCCACTGTTTCTCCTCGCCGTTGTGTTCGCGCAAGCGGCGTTCGGCATGTGGACCGTGACGTTGAAGCTCTGGCCGCAAGTGGTCACCGGTCATTTGCTGGGCGGGTTCGCGACGTTGAGCCTGTTGTTTCTGCTTACCCTGAGATTGTCCGGCGTGTTGCCGGCGCTGACCGTGCCCAAGCGCCTGCAACATTGGGCCACGGCCGGGCTGCTGCTGGTGATCGGCCAGATCGCCTTGGGCGGCTGGGTCAGTTCCAACTACGCCGCGGTGGCCTGCATCGACTTCCCCACCTGCCATGGTGAATGGATGCCGCCCGCCGATTTCGCCAACGGCTTTCACCTGACCCAGCACATCGGCCCGAACTACCTGGGCGGGCAACTGGACAGCGACGCCCGTACCGCCATCCATGTGACCCATCGCATCGGCGCGTTACTGGTGACTGTGGTGCTGCTTGGGCTGGCTTGGCAACTGAAGACGGTGGGCATGACCCGACTGGCGGGGCTGGTCCTCACCGCGCTGGTCGCGCAAATTACATTAGGTATAAGCAACGTCGTGTTTCATCTGCCGCTGCCGGTGGCCGTGGCCCACAATGCCGGGGGCGCCGCCCTGCTGCTGACCCTGGTGCTGGTCAACTATCACGCCCGCACCAGCCTGGTCCGGGTACGGCACCACGTCCCGCTGCGCTGGCGCTTCAATCCGCCCGAACACGGCGTCGCCCCCATTACGATTAAAGGAGAGATGCCATGGCAACCTTGACCGGTGAACGCCACAGCCAGGCGATCTGGCGCGATTACCTGGAGCTGACCAAGCCCAAAGTGGTGGTATTGATGCTGATCACCTCGCTGGTCGGCATGTTTCTCGCGACCCGCGCCGGAGTGCCGTGGACGGTCCTTGTATTCGGCAACCTGGGCATCGCGCTGTGCGCAGGTGGCGCGGCCGCGGTGAACCACGTGGTAGATCGGCGTATCGACGCGGTGATGGCCCGCACCCATAAGCGGCCGCTGGCCGAAGGGCGGGTCTCGCCCGCCGCTGCACTGACTTTCGCCCTGGCGCTGGCCGTCGCCGGGCAAGCCATGTTGCTGATCTTTACCAACCCACTGACCGCCTGGCTGACCCTCGCCTCGCTCCTCGGTTACGCCGTGATCTACACCGGCTTCCTCAAGCGGGCAACGCCGCAGAACATCGTCATTGGCGGCCTCGCCGGCGCCGCTCCGCCGCTGCTGGGCTGGGTGGCGGCCACCGGACACGTCAGCGCCGAACCGCTGTTGCTGGTGTTGATCATCTTCGCCTGGACACCACCGCACTTCTGGGCCCTGGCGATTCATCGCAAGGAGGAATACGCCAAGGCCGACATTCCGATGCTGCCGGTGACCCACGGCGAGCACTACACCAAGATCCATATCCTGCTGTACACCTTGGTGCTGCTGGCGGTGAGCCTGATGCCGTTCGTGATCCAGATGAGCGGGTTGATCTACCTGGTTTGTGCGCTAGTGCTGGGTGCCCGGTTTCTGCAATGGGCCGTGGTGTTGTACCGTGGCAGTCGGCCGCACGCGGCGATCAATACGTTCAAGTACTCTATTTGGTACTTGTTCCTGCTGTTCATCGCCCTGCTCGTTGATCACTACTTACTGTTGAGCCTATGACTCGAACCCAGAAAACCGTCTTCATCCTCGCGGCCGTGATCGCACTGATCCTCGGCCTGACCATCAACAAGGTGCTGTCCAGCAAAGGCCAGGGTGACCCGACCGCATTGATCGACGCCGGCATCATCCTGCTGCCGCAAAGCCGCAACCTGCCGGACGTGAAAATGACCGACCAGGACGGCCAGCCCGTGGCGATGGATGGGCTGAAAGACAAGTGGAGCCTGCTGTTCTTCGGCTACACCTTCTGCCCGGACATCTGCCCAACCACCCTCGCCCAACTGCGCCAGATCAAAAGCGAACTGCCGCCCGAGGCTGTGGCCAAGTTGCAGGTCGTATTGGTAAGCGTCGACCCGAACCGCGACACCCCTAAGCAACTCAAGCAATACCTGGGTTACTTCGACCCGCAGTTCAAAGGCCTCACCGCCGCCTCGGTGGAAGACCTGCAGAAACTGGCAAATGCGGTGAGCATCCCGTTCATCCCGGCGGACACTAGCAAACCCAACTACACCGTCGATCACAGCGGCAACCTTGCCGTGATTGGACCGGACGGCAAGCAACGCGGGTTTATTCGGGCGCCGTTGAATAATCAGAAGTTGGTGGCGCAGTTGCCGGAGATGCTTAAGCGCAAATGAAGCCAAGGCGAGGCCACTTGCTTCCTGATAATGCATCTCCCCGTGGCGAGGGAGCTTGCTCCCGCTCGGCCGGTCCGACGTCTCGGGCGCAGCAGTCGCAAAACCAGACGATGCGGTTTACCTGAAAAAATGCCGAAATCTGTGGGAGCAAAGCTTGCTCGCGATTGGGGCAGGTCTGTCGATACAGGTTTGGCGGGTCTCCACTATCCGAGCAAGCTTTGCTCCCATGGATGTCGCCAGGGACGCTCCACGTTCCGCTTCTGATCAGAAATCAATAGTCCCCGAAAACTTCACCAACCGCGGATCACCCTGCGAAAGATAGCCGCCGTTCGCCGAGGCCCAGTAGTTCTTGTCGGTAATGTTTTCCACATTGACGCGCAACGTCAGGTCTTTCTCTACGAATTTCATCTTATAACGTGCGCCCGCGTCGAACCGGTTCCAGGTCGGCAAAGTCAAGTTGTTAGCCTGATCCGCGTACTGCCCGCCCGTGCGCAACATCCTCGCGCTGAGCGCGGCGCCTTCGATGCCTGGGACATCCCAATCCACGCTGGCATTGAGCTGGAACGTTGGCACGCCAATGGCGTGGTTGCCATCGTTGAAACCGCCCGCAGTTTTTTTGAGTTCGGACGTCATTCGGGTGCCGCCGGCCATCAACCGGAGACCTTCGATGGGCTCGCCGAATACGCTGATCTCCAGCCCTTTGTTGACCTGCTCACCGTCACGCACATAGAGGTTCTGCGCGTTGTCGACGTAGCCATCGGAAGGTTTCTCGATACGGAAAACACCCACGTTGGCACCGAAGGTTTGCATGTCCAGCTTGATGCCCGCTTCCAACTGTTTTGTGCGGCCCGGGGGAAAGGCTTGGCCCAGGTTGGTGATGCCTGAACCGGACGCCACTGGCCCTTTTGCAAGGCCTTCGATTCGGTTGGCGTAGAGCGACACGCTCTCCACAGGCTTGTAGACAATGCCGTAGACAGGCGTGGTAACGGCTTCATCGTAGAGCGTGCTACGGCTGCCGTCGTTTGCTGGATTGGCTACACCGTTTGAGGTGGTGCCATCGTACTTATAGTTTTCGACACGCAACTGCTGACGACGGACACCATAAGTGACCAGCAATTTGTCATCGAACAAGCCCAACGTGTCGGAAATCGCTAGGCTACGGTTGCGGGTTTTGCCGGTCACCCCGGGATCGCCCATTTCACCGCCGGTGCTGGACACCGCGGTCGGCTTGGGTAGCGTTGGGGTGTCGTAGAGATTGCTGTTGCCGGTAACGGGACGATAGAAGGTGTAGGCGTTTTCCTGCTCGGTCCAGATCGTTGAGCCGCCGATCGCAACCTGGTGGGAAACAGGTCCCGTGTTGAAGCGCCCGTTCAGCCCGCCACTGAACGATGTGTTGTCTTCGTTGTGTGGAATTTCTGAGCCACCGATCGTCGCGACACCGTTATTGCCGACCAGCGTCGGTGTGGCGTATACCCCAGTTTCTCGGGTGTGCTTTACACCGCCAGCCAGGTAGGCGGTCCAGTTTTCGTTCAAGTCCCAATCGCCACGAACCATGCCGAAGGTGTCTTCGGTTTCGGAGTAAGTCCAGTCCTGTCCATAATTGTGACTCGCATCCGGAGCCGTGGGAATGCGCGTGGCGTTGCCGATGTTTACAGAGTTACGCAGTCCATTGATACGCTGTTTCTGGTACCCGAAATCGGTGGAAACGCGGAAGTCATCACCTCGATAGTCCAAGCCAGCAACGAACAACTTTGTGCGCTGATCCTGGTTGTCGATCGCTGTTTCACCTTCGCGCTGGCTCAGGTTCAACCTGGCGCCAAACCGATTGTCCTCGCCGAACCGCTGCCCGATATCCAAATGCTCGCCCATGCGGCCATCGGTGCTGATGTTCTGCGTATAGCGACGAGTCGCGACATCCTCCGCGCGCTTGGGCTGCAAATTGACACCGCCCCCAAGACCCGAACCCGTCGGGCTGACGCCGTTGATGAACGCGTTGGGCCCCTTGAACACCTCGACGCGCTCGATCGCATCCGTCGACAGAATTTGGCGCGGTAAAACACCGTACAGCCCGTTGTAGGAAATGTCGTCGCTAGCAAGCGGCAGGCCTCGAATCACGAACACCTGGGATTGGTTACCAAACCCATAGGACTGACGCACCGAAGGATCATTGAGCAGCACATCACCCACGTCTTCCGCTTGCTGATCTTCAATCAACTGCGAGGTGTAACTGGTCATCACGAACGGGACATCCATGTTGTCCTGATTGCCCAGCACCCCCATCTGGCCTCCCCTCGCCACCTGCCCCCCCGCATAGGGCGCCGATAGCGTGTTGGAATTGGTTTTAATCGCATCGGCAGTAACGTCGGTCACGCCCAATTCAATAGGCGCTGCCGCCTGGGCAAGAAAACTGACTGAGCAGCACGCAGCGAGCAACGTAAGGCGAGATGGAAATAGCATGAGTGAGTACCTGCGGGGAAACGGCCAATGCCGCTAATGCTAATGCTAATGATTCGCAGATAGATTATCTATACCAACCGACACGATGCTATAAAGATCTGGAAGCGGTTCTGTCGGCATCAAGCGCCTGAATCGCCACAGGGACTGGCTATCAGGAAGGGGAAATTTGCTCTCACTTCCACACGAGGGGGGATGTGTCGAACCGAACACCGAGCCCAACGCCGCCCACTGTGGGAGCGAGCCCGCAAAAAGTGCCGACCGCTGTCGCTCTGCGCAACTGCGACATGACGTTCCCCGCCGTAATCACCGCTACGGGCGACATTGGGCAGTTGCTCGCGGCCAGCGCCTCTGCGACCCAGGTATTGCAGGTATAAAAAAGCGAATAGTGACCCTCGGCCTGGTAGAACCGGCTCTCTCCATACAGGCCAGGCCCGAGCACCACCAAGGTGCCCGTCGCTGAGCGGGTGAAGGTCCCGGCCACGAACGCGAGCAGTCGTCGGTAGCCGTCCTCCGTCACCCGCACCTCGATGACCTCGCTTGCGGCGAAACGCCGCCTCGGGTCCCCGTCAATCTTGACCGCATGCAGCACGGTTGCCGTCGACCCGAACAAGGCTCCCAGGGCGAGGCTCAAGGTGGCTTGTGGGGCTCGGTAGAAATCCTCGTCACCCCAGCCGAACTCAACGAAGTCGCCTTCGCTGAATGCTTCGACCAGTGCGGGAAGCACTTGAAGCAGATCGGAGCGTGCAATCACCAACCCAGTATGCAGTCCATGATTCACCACATAGAAGGACCGCCAACCGCCACCCTCGCCCCTCGGCGGGTCCGACGCGCTAGCGCAGCCGAACAGCGTGAGGACCAGGGCCAGCACTGCAATGCGCATACACAGGACCACTTAAGGGAACGGATTTATTACCTGATATTAATCCATCCGCCATCCCCCCTCAGCCAACCTCCTCAAACCGCCGCCGCTTCATGAACAACCCCATCCCTATCACCACGGCAAAAACCGACAGCAATCCCAGATCAAACCCCAACACGCGGGTCTGACCTGCCACAAAGCAGCCAACCACACCCGCAGCCATCAACACCACGCCTAGCCACTTGCGCAGCAGATACGGTTTGAGGAATCGATCAAGCAGAAAGGACAACACCAAGGCAATGACCAATTGAGTAATTTCGGACATGTATGTCTCCGGTCAGGTCTTGGTGATCAGTATCGAGAGGGTGCGTTGGGGGCCGATGCTGAAGCAGTGAAAGCCTGTCAGTAAGCAGCCAGACAGATCGTGTTGGCTGCTTGATGGGCTGGTATTGAGAACGCGGTAGGCTTTTTTGTGAGTGCTGCGCACTGGAGCGCCAGCCCAGTCAAGCGGGAGCAAGCTCCCTTGCCACAAAAGCAGTTTTGTGTGGATTCAGGGCTGGCGATCCAGCTTCTTGAGGAACACGGTCATTTCTTTTTCAGCCTGTTTGTCGCCATGGGCCCGGGCGGCTTCCAGGCCTTGTTCCCAGGCTTGGCGGGCTGCGGCGGCGTCGCCTTGGCCTTGGTGGGCCTTGCCCAGTAGTTTCCAGGCTGCGGAGTACTTCGGGTCGAATTCAACGCAGCGTTGGAGGTGTTCGGCGGCGCGGGGGAACTCGCCTAGGACTAGGTAGCCTTTGCCAAGGCCGAAGCGGAGAAGGGCGTTGTCCATGCCCTTGGCGAGCATTTTTTCCAGGGAGTCGAGCATGGGGCGTCCTTATCTGTTGTGTCAGTGATGGATCTGCTGGGAGTTAGATAGCTTTCGCGAGCAGGCTCGCTCCCACAGTGGATCTCGGTCGATCACAATATTTGTGAACGACAGCGAACCCTTGTGGGAGCGAGCCTGCTCGCGATGAGGCCATGACTGCCACCGCACAGCCTGGATCAGAAGAAACTCAACCCCACATGGAACAGCTTCTCCACATCACGAATGTGCTTCTTATCTACCAGGAACAGGATCACATGGTCGCCGGTCTGGATCACGGTGTCGTCGTGGGCGATGAGGACTTCTTCGTCGCGGATGATGGCGCCGATGGTGGTGCCGGGTGGTAGGCCGATGTCGCGGATGGCTTTGCCGATGACTTTGCTGGACTTGGCGTCGCCGTGGGCGATGGCTTCGATGGCTTCGGCCGCGCCGCGGCGCAGGGAGTGGACGCTGACGATGTCGCCGCGGCGTACGTGGGCGAGCAAGGTGCCGATGGTTGCCAGTTGCGGGCTGATGGCGATGTCGATGTCGCCGCCCTGGATCAGGTCGACGTAGGCCGGGTTGTTGATGATGGTCATGACCTTCCTGGCCCCCAGGCGCTTGGCCAGGAGCGAGGACATGATGTTGGCTTCGTCGTCGTTGGTCAGGGCCAGGAAGATGTCGGCGTCGGCGATGTTTTCTTCCAGCAGCAGGTCGCGGTCGGAGGCGCTGCCCTGCAGCACCACGGTGCTGTCGAGGGTGTCGGAGAGGTAGCGGCAGCGTGCCGGGTTCATCTCGATGATCTTGACCTGGTAGCGGCTTTCGATGGCTTCGGCCAGGCGTTCGCCGATCTGGCCGCCGCCGGCGATGACGATGCGTTTGTAGTTTTCGTCGAGGCGGCGCATTTCGCTCATGACCGCGCGAATATTCGCTTTGGCGGCGATGAAGAAGACTTCGTCATCGGCTTCGATCACGGTGTCGCCCTGGGGCAGGATCGGCCGGTCACGGCGGAAAATCGCTGCCACGCGGGTCTCGACATTGGGCATGTGCTCGCGCAATTGGCGCAGTTGCTGGCCCACCAGCGGTCCGCCGTAATAGGCCTTGACCGCCACCAGTTGCGCCTTGCTCTCGGCAAAATCGATCACTTGCAGGGCACCGGGGTGTTCGATCAGGCGCTTGATGTAGTTGGTCACCACCTGCTCGGGGCTGATCAGCACGTCCACCGGGATCGCTTCGTTGTCGAACAGGTCGGCGCGGGTCAGGTAGGCCCCTTCGCGAACCCGGGCGATTTTGGTCGGGGTGTGAAACAACGTGTGGGCGACCTGGCAGGCGACCATGTTGGTTTCGTCGCTGTTGGTCACCGCCACCAGCATGTCGGCGTCGTCGGCGCCGGCCTGGCGCAATACCGTCGGCAAGGAGCCGCGCCCTTGTACCGTACGGATGTCGAGGCGGTCGCCGAGGTCGCGCAGGCGTTCGCCGTCGGTGTCGACCACGGTGATGTCGTTGGCCTCGCTGGCCAGGTGTTCCGCCAGCGAACCGCCAACCTGCCCTGCACCCAGGATGATGATTTTCATCCAGTCACTCCTATCGAATCGGTTTTAACCGCGTGCGGCGGCGATTTTGATCAGCTTGGCGTAATAGAACCCGTCGTGCCCGCCTTCCTGGGCCAACAACTGCCGGCCATGGGGCTGCTTGATGCCAGCCTGGGTGGCAATGTCCAGCTCACGGGCACCCGGCGTGCGAGCGAGGAATGCTTCGATCACTTCGGTGTTTTCCGTCGGCAAAGTCGAGCAGGTGGCGTAGAGCAGCATGCCGCCCACGTCCAGGGTCGACCACATGGCATCAAGCAGTTCGCCTTGCAACACAGCCAATGCGGCAATGTCGTCCGGCTGCCGGGTGAGCTTGATGTCCGGATGGCGACGGATCACGCCGGTGGCCGAGCAAGGCGCGTCCAACAGGATGCGCTGGAACGGCTTGCCGTCCCACCACGCAGCCGTGTCGCGACCGTCGGCGGCGAATAGTTCGGCGTCCAGGCCCAGGCGCTCAAGGTTTTCCTTCACTCGCACCAGGCGCTTGGCTTCCAGGTCAACGGCCACCACGCCGGCCAGTTTCGGCTCGGCCTCGAGGATGTGACAAGTCTTGCCACCCGGCGCGCAACAGGCGTCCAGCACCCGTTGGCCGGGCGCCAGCTCCAGCAGGTCGGCAGCCAATTGCGCGGCTTCGTCCTGGACGCTGATCCAGCCCTCGGCGAAGCCCGGCAGTGCACGCACATCGCCCGGGGTTTCCAGGACGATGCCGTCGCGGCTGTACTGGCACGGAATGGCCGGGATACCCGCCTCGCCCAGCAACGCCAGGTAGGCATCGCGTGTGTGGTGGCGACGGTTGACCCGCAGGATCATCGGCGGGTGGGCATTGTTGGCCGCGCAGATGGCTTCCCATTGCTCGGGCCAGAACGCCTTGAGGGATTTCTGCAACCAGCGCGGGTGGGCGGTGCGCACCACCGGGTCGTGTTCCAGTTCGGCCAGCAGGGTTTCGCTTTCGCGCTGGGCGCGGCGCAACACGGCGTTGAGCAGGGCCTTGGCCCAAGGCTTTTTCAGCTTGTCGGCGCAACCGACGGTTTCGCCGATGGCGGCGTGGGCCGGGACGCGGGTGTAGAGCAATTGATAGAGGCCCACCAGCAGCAGCGCTTCGACGTCGGCATCGGCGGCCTTGAAGGGCTTTTGCAACAGCTTCGCCGCGAGGGCCGAGAGGCGTGGCTGCCAACGGGCGGTGCCGAACGCCAGGTCCTGGGTGAAGCCGCGATCGCGGTCTTCGACCTTGTCCAGTTGGGTCGGCAGGGAACTGTTCAGCGAAGCTTTGCCGCTGAGGACGGCGGCAAGTGCCTTGGCGGCGGCCAGACGCGGGTTCATGAGGCGTCCGTCGCTTGGCCGAGGACGGTGCCGACAGCGAATTTCTCACGACGGCTGTTGAACAGGTCACTGAAATTCAGCGCCTTGCCGCCGGGCAGTTGCAGACGGGTCAGGCACAGTGCCTGCTCGCCACAGGCGACGATGAGGCCGTCCTTGCTGGCGCTGAGGATTTCTCCCGGTGCGCCCTGCCCTTCGGCGCAGCTGGCTGCCAGCACTTTCAGGGCTTCGCCGTTCAAGGTGCTGTGGCAGATCGGCCAAGGGTTGAAGGCGCGCACGAGGCGTTCCAGCTCAACGGCCGGGCGGCTCCAGTCGATGCGGGCTTCGTCCTTGTTCAGTTTGTGCGCGTAGGTGGCGAGGCTGTCGTCCTGCACGTCGCCTTCCAGCGTGCCGGCGGCCAGGCCTGCGATGGCCTGGACCACCGCTGGCGGGCCGATCAGCGCGAGGCGATCGTGCAGGCTGCCGCCGGTGTCTTCGGCGCTGATGGGGGTGCTGGCCTTGAGCAGCATCGGCCCGGTGTCCAGGCCGGCTTCCATGCGCATCACGGTCACGCCGCTCTCGGCATCGCCCGCTTCCACGGCACGCTGGATCGGTGCGGCACCGCGCCAGCGCGGCAGCAGCGAGGCGTGGCTGTTGATGCAACCCAGGCGCGGAATATCGAGCACCACTTGCGGCAGGATCAGGCCGTAGGCGACCACCACCATCAAGTCCGGTTTCAGTGCCGCCAATTCGGCTTGGGCCTGGGCGTCGCGCAGGGTCGGCGGCTGCAGCACCGTGATGCCGTGCTCCAGGGCCAGTTGCTTGACCGGGCTGGGCATCAGTTTTTGTCCGCGACCGGCAGGACGGTCCGGCTGGGTGTAGACCGCGACGATTTCGTGGGGGCTGGCCAGCAGGGCCTTGAGGTGTTCGGCGGCAAACTCGGGAGTGCCGGCAAAGACGATGCGCAGTGGCTCAGTCATGGAAAACTCTCAATTACAAAGCAGTCGCAAAAAGAAAAAGGCTTGCCGCGGCAAGCCTTTGAAGAGGGGCATCAAGCGTTCTGGCGATGGATCTTTTCCAGTTTTTTCTTGATCCGGTCACGCTTGAGATTTGACAGGTAATCGACGAACAACTTGCCGTTGAGGTGGTCGCATTCGTGCTGGATGCACACCGCCAGCAGGCCTTCGGCGATCAGCTCGTAAGGCTGGCCGTCACGGTCCAGGGCCTTGATCTTGACCTTCTGCGGACGGTCGACGTTTTCGTAGAAGCCCGGCACCGACAGGCAGCCTTCCTGGTACTGCTCCATCTCGTCGGTCAGGGTTTCGAACTCGGGGTTGATGAACACCCGCGGCTCGCTGCGGTCTTCGGAGAGGTCCATGACGACGATACGCTTGTGCACGTTGACCTGGGTCGCGGCGAGGCCGATGCCGGGCGCCTCATACATTGTTTCAAACATGTCATCGACCAACTGACGCACTTCGTCGTCCACTACGGCCACCGGTTTGGCGATAGTGCGCAGGCGCGGGTCCGGAAATTCGAGAATGTTCAAAATGGCCATAAGCTTGATAAATGCACGTGTGAAGTAAAGTCGGGTGGCTCGCCTGGCGTGTATCGGGATGCAGGCTACCGTTGTAAAACGTTGCTCTTTTGCAGAACAGCTCCGCAAGGTAGCGAGCCACGGGGGCTCTGGCGTTTTACGCGAACGCACATAATAAAGGGATTCACCGCATGAGGAAATCACTACTCGCCCTGCTGCTCCTGGCCTCGGCCGGTATCGCGCACGGGCAAGTGCAACTTCGGGAAGGTTTTCCACAGCAATACACCGTGGTCCAGGGGGACACGCTGTGGGACATTTCCGGCAAATACCTGCGCGAGCCCTGGAAATGGCCCGAACTCTGGCAGGCCAACCCACAGGTGCAAAACCCGAACCTGATCTACCCCGGCGACACCCTGTCGCTGGTCTACGTCAACGGCCAGCCACGGCTGACCCTTGATCGCGGCGCCTCCCGCGGCACCATCAAGCTGTCGCCTCGCATTCGCAGTTCACCGGTGGCTGACGCGATCCCGAGCATCCCGCTGCAGGCCATTAACAGTTTTTTGCTGAGCAACCGCATCGTCGACACGGCGGAAGATTTCAACAAGGCACCCTACGTCGTTGCAGGCGACGCCGAACGAGTGCTCAGCGGCACCGGCGACCGGATCTTCGCCCGCGGCGACTTCGACACGAGCCAGCCGGCCTATGGCATCTTCCGCCAGGGTAAGGTCTACACCGATCCCGAGACCAAGGAGTTTCTGGGCATCAATGCCGATGACATCGGCAGCGGTGAAATCGTTGCCACCGAAGGCGATGTCACGACACTGGCCCTGCGACGGACCACGCAAGAGGTACGCCTGGGCGATCGCCTGTTCAGCGGCGAAGAGCGCTCGATCAATTCGACTTTCATGCCCAGCGCGCCGAAATCGGACATCCAGGGGCTCATCCTCGACGTACCCCGTGGCGTAACGCAGATCGGCGCGATGGACGTGGTGACGCTGAACAAGGGGCGGCGCGACGGGCTGGTTGAGGGCAACGTTCTGGCCGTGATGAAGACCGGCGAAACCGTGCGTGACCGTATCACCGGTGCACCGGTGAAGATCCCGGACGAACGCGCCGGCCTGCTGATGGTATTCCGCACCTACGACAAACTCAGTTATGGCCTGGTGCTGTACGCCTCGCGATCGCTGGCGATACTCGACAAGGTGCGCAATCCGTAACGTGTCTCACAAGTTACCAACAGAGTTATCCACAGCTTGTTCCCGCTTGAACGGGGCTATAACGATCAAGGATTGATCACATGCCATTGCCTGAATCTGCTTCGGTTCCGCCTGCGGAACTAGAGGCCCGTCTGCGCTTGCATCGCTTGCCGGAACTGGGGCCTAAACGTTTCATGACTCTGATGGAGGCTTTTGGCTCAGCGTCCAAAGCCATCAGCGCACCGGCCAGCGCATGGCGGGCGCTGGGGTTGCCGGCCACGTGCGCCGAGGCCCGACGCGCCCCGCAAATACGCGACGGTGCCGCCCACGCATTGGCCTGGCTAGACGGTCCGGCCCAGCATTTATTGATGTGGGACCAGCCTGAGTACCCTGCGCTGCTGGCACAGATCAGTGATCCGCCGCCGCTGTTGTTTGTCGCTGGCGACCCCTTGATCCTGGAAAAACCGCAACTGGCCATGGTCGGCAGTCGCCGGGCATCACGTCCGGGCATGGACACGGCGGCGGCGTTTTCCCGAAGCCTGGCCGGCGCCGGTTTTGTCATCACCAGCGGCCTAGCCCTGGGCATCGACGCCGCCGCGCATCAAGCGGCGCTGGATGTCGGCGGGCTGACCGTCGGCGTGCTGGGCACGGGCCTGGAAAATTTTTATCCACAGCGCAATCGCCGGTTGGCGGAGGCGATGATTGCCCAGGGCAGCGCGGTGGTCTCGGAGTTTCCGTTGGACGCAGCGCCCCACGCCAGCAACTTTCCGCGCCGCAACCGAATCATCAGTGGCTTGTCTCTCGGCGTGCTGGTGGTCGAGGCCAGTGTCGCCAGTGGTTCGCTGATTACCGCGCGGCTGGCGGCGGAACAGGGCCGCGAGGTCTACGCCATTCCGGGGTCGATCCATCATCCCGGCGCCCGGGGTTGCCATCAGTTGATCCGTGATGGCGCGGCCCTGGTGGAAACCGTCGAGCATATCCTCGAAGCGTTGCGTGGTTGGCAGCGATTGCCCCTCGCCTCGGAGCCAGTGCCGGTGACGCACCCGCTGTTGCGCCTGCTGCATGCCGCGCCGCAGACCAGTGAAGCGTTGGCCGATGCCAGCGGCTGGGGCTTGTCCAAGGTCCTGGCGGCACTGACCGATCTGGAAATGGACGGACGGGCCATCTGCGAGCACGGCCGCTGGTTTGCTCGCTAGGTTTTATGGGGAAGATCGGTAAACTGCGCACAGCCTTATTGCGTTGCGGAGAATCTTTTCATGGTCAACAGTTGGCGTGTGCAACAAGCCGCGCAAGAAATTCGCGCCGGGGCGGTCATTGCCTACCCAACCGAAGCCGTCTGGGGCCTGGGTTGCGATCCGTGGAACGAGGATGCGGTGGAGCGTCTGCTGGCGATCAAGTCTCGACGGCCCGACAAGGGACTGATCCTGGTGGCTGACAACATCCGCCAGTTCGACTTTCTGTTCGAGGACTTCCCCGAAACCTGGATGGACCGCATGGCCAGCACCTGGCCAGGGCCGAATACCTGGCTGGTACCGCACCAGGATCTGTTGCCGGAGTGGATCACCGGCGTGCATGACACCGTTGCGCTGCGGGTCAGCGATCATCCTATCGTCCGTGACTTGTGCTCGTTGATCGGCCCGCTGGTCTCCACGTCGGCCAACCCACAAGGCCGGCCGGCGGCGCGCACGCGCATCCGCGTCGAACAGTATTTCCGCGGCCAGCTCGATCTGGTGCTGGGCGGTAACCTGGGCGGGCGCAAGAACCCGAGCGTGATTCGTGATTTGGCGACGGGCAAGGTGGTGCGCCCGGACTGACTTTTTGTCAGCACACAATCAACTGTGGGAGCGAGCCTGCTCGCGAAGGCGTCAGGTCAGCCAGCATCAATGTTGGCTGATACACCGCTTTCGCGAGCAGGCTCGCTCCCACAGGGTTTTGTGTTCACGCAGTATTTATGAACACCACAAAGCAACTGTGGGAGCGAGCTTGCTCGCGATGGCGTCAGGTCAGTCAGCATAGATGTTGACTGATACACCGCTATCGCGAGCAAGCTCGCTCCCACCGGTTTTTTAGCGGCCACTGGATCAGGGCAGGAGGATCGTCGACCCCGTCGTCCGCCGCGCCGACAATTCGGTATGCGCCTTGGACGCGTCAGCCAGCGGGAATCGCTGATTGATATCCACGCTGAGCTTGCCACTGGCGATCATCCCGAACAGCTCATCGGCCATGCGCTGCAGGTTTTCGGCATTGTTGGCGTAGGTCGCCAGGGTCGGGCGGGTGACGTACAGCGAGCCCTTGGCCGAGAGAATCCCCAGGTTCACGCCGTCCACCGCACCAGAAGCATTGCCGAAGCTCACCACCAGGCCACGCGGCGCCGTGCAATCCAACGACGTCAGCCAAGTGTCTTTGCCAACCCCGTCGTACACCACTGGGACTTTCTTGCCGTCAGTCAATTCCAGCACGCGCTGTACGACGTTTTCCTTGCTGTAGTCGATGACTTCCCAGGCGCCATGGGATCTGGCGATGGCGGCTTTTTCCGCCGAGCTGACAGTGCCGATCAGTTTTACGCCCAAAGCCTTGGCCCATTGGCAGGCCAAGGAGCCCACGCCACCGGCGGCGGCGTGGAACAGAACAGTCTCGCCGCCCTTGAGCTCGTAAGTCTGACGCAGCAGGTATTGCACGGTCAGGCCCTTGAGCATTACCCCGGCAGCCTGTTCGAAGCTGATGGCCTCGGGCAAGTGGACCAGATTGGCCTCGGGCAATACGTGGACATCGCTGTACGCCCCCAGCGGACCACTGCCGTAGGCGACGCGGTCACCGACCTTGAAACGCGTGACGTCCGAACCAACGGCCTCGACCACACCCGCGCCCTCCGCACCGAGCCCCGACGGCAAGGCCGGTGGCGGATAAAGGCCACTGCGGTAATAGGTGTCGATGAAGTTCAGGCCGATGGCCTTGTTGCTCACGCGGACCTGTTGCGGAGCGAGCTCGGCGGGCTGGTAATCCACGAACTCAAGTACGTCTGGGCCGCCGTGGGAACTGAACTGGATGCGTTTGGCCATCTTCACTTTCTCCTTATTGTGTGACTTTTACCAAGCCTGCTATCGGACTCCTAAGCTTGATCCACGTCAACTGTGGTGTGGGCGGATGCGGTGTTATCCTGTGCGCCCATTTTGCCGGCGGCCTTGTACGCCGAGCAGCGTAGCCCTGATCAAGGTGATGTCATGACTACTCGCACCGAGGCCGTGAAAGCCTATCTGCTGGACCTGCAAGACCGCATCTGCGCGGCACTGGAAACCGAGGACGGTGGCACTCGCTTCGTCGAGGACGCCTGGACCCGGCCAGCCGGAGGTGGCGGTCGTACGCGAGTGATCGAAAACGGCACGGTGATCGAAAAGGGCGGCGTCAACTTTTCCCACGTCTTCGGCAGCGGTCTCCCACCGTCAGCCAGTGCCCACCGGCCTGAGCTGGCCGGGCGCGGCTTCGAAGCCCTGGGCGTGTCACTGGTTATCCACCCCCACAACCCCCATGTGCCGACGTCCCACGCCAACGTGCGCTTTTTCATCGCCGAAAAGGAAGGCGAGGAGCCGGTCTGGTGGTTTGGCGGTGGCTTCGACCTGACGCCTTATTACGGCGTGGAAGAAGATTGCGTGCATTGGCACCGCATTGCCCAGCAAGCCTGCGAACCGTTCGGCCCGGATATCTATTCGCGCTACAAGGCCTGGTGCGACAGCTACTTCCACATCAAGCACCGCAACGAGCCCCGGGGCATCGGCGGCCTGTTCTTCGATGACCTGAACGAGTGGGACTTCGACACCAGCTTCGCCTTCATGCGCGCCATTGGCGATGCCTACATCGATGCGTACCTGCCAATCGTGCGACGTCGCAAGGATGACAAGTTCACGGCCAAGCAGCGGGAATTCCAGGAGTTCCGCCGTGGACGCTACGTGGAATTCAACCTGGTCTATGACCGAGGCACGCTGTTTGGCCTGCAATCGGGCGGGCGTACCGAGTCGATCCTGATGTCCCTGCCGCCGCAGGTCCGCTGGAGTTATGACTGGAAAGCCGAACCGGGCAGCGAAGAGGCTCGCCTGACCGAGTACTTCCTGCAGGATCGCGATTGGCTGGCCACGGTCTGAACGGGGATTATCAATGGACCGCTACGTTGTAATGGGTAACCCGATCGGCCACAGCAAGTCGCCAATGATCCATCGCCTGTTTGCCGAGCAGACCGGGCAGGTGCTGGACTACAGCACGTTGCTGGCACCCTTGGAGGATTTTGCCGGTTGCGCCCGGGAATTTTTCCGCGAGGGCCGTGGGGCGAACGTCACCGTGCCGTTCAAGGAAGACGCCTTCCGCCTGGCTGACAGCTTGACCGACCGGGCGCAGCGCGCCGGGGCGGTCAACACCTTGAGCAAACTGGTCGACGGCCGCCTCTTGGGCGACAACACCGACGGTGCGGGGCTGGTGCGGGACCTGACCGTCAACGCCGGTTTCAGCCTCAAGGGCAAGCGCATCCTCTTGCTCGGCGCCGGCGGTGCGGTGCGCGGCGCCTTGGAACCGCTGCTGGCCGAAGCACCGGCGTCGGTGATCATCGCCAATCGGACGGTGGAAAAAGCCGAGTTGCTGGCTGAGCTGTTCGCCGACCTGGGCCCGGTCTCGGCCAGTGGTTTTGATTGGTTGAAGGAGCCGGTAGACCTGGTCATCAACGCCACGTCCGCCAGCCTGACGGGCGATGTACCGCCGATTGCCGCAAGCCTGATCGAGCCGGGCCAGACGTTCTGCTACGACATGATGTACAGCAAAGAGCCGACATCCTTCTGCCGCTGGGCCCGAGAACATGGCGCGGCGGTGGCGATGGACGGCCTGGGCATGCTGGCCGAGCAGGCGGGCGAAGCGTTCTACCTGTGGCGCGGGGTACGCCCGGATACGGCGCCGGTGCTGGCCGAGCTACGCCGCCAGCTCGCACAGTAGGCTTCAGGCTGTTGTGGCGAGGGGATTTATCCCCGCTGGACTGCGAAGCAGTCCCCAGAAAGCGGGGCCGCTTCGCGCCCCAGCGGGGATAAATCCCCTCGCCACAGGTGTGTAAACCTACAGACCTATGCGCCATAAGCTCCTCCACTCTTCAACCCTCGAAGTGGATCGGGCATTTGTCCGATCCTTCCAACTTCAACAACTCCTCCACCACCTGCGGCCTTGCTCCACGCAAGGTCAGGCTACGCCCCTGGCCGCGCAGCCGCCGGGCTTCCTGATGGAGCATTTCCACGCCCGAATAATCGATGAAGTTGATCTGCTGGGCGTCGATCACCACCCGTTGCGCCTGCATACGCTGCAAACGCACCTGCAAATAATGACTGGCGCCGAAAAAGATCGAGCCGCCCACCCGCAAGATGTCCGCCTCGCCTTCGCGGCTATGGTGCACACGTGGCTGGGAGGTGCGCTTGAGGTAGAAAAACAGCGAGGCGAGTACGCCGGCGTAGATAGCGGTTTGCAATTCCAGCAACAGCGTGGCCAGGCAGGTCAGGCCCATGACCAGGAATTCGGAGCGACTCACCCGGTACAACGCCCGGATGCCGCGATGGTCCACCAGGCCCCAGGCGATCAGCAGGATGCTGCCGGCCATGGCGGGAATCGGAATGTGCGCGATCAATTTCGCGCCGGCAACGGCAAACAGCGCTACCCACAATGCCGAAAACATCCCGGCCAGGGGCGAGCAGGCGCCAGCCTCGTAGCTGAGGCCCGAGCGAGTGAAGGAACCGGCTGATAACGATCCTGCGAAAAATCCTCCAACAATATTGGAAAGACCCTGCGCCCTCACCTCCTGATTCGCATCGAGCAACTGCCCGGAGCGGACCGACAGCGACCGGGCAATGGACAGACTGGTCACCAGCCCGAGCATGCCCACCGCCACGGCACCGGGCAGCAGGCGCAAGATCAATTCCAGGTCCAGCGGCAGCGGTGTGAACGGCGGCAGGCGCCCGACAAAGGCACTAACCAACGCCACATGCCCGAACATCGCCGGCCACACCCAGACCACCAGGCTGCTGATGACCAAAGTTATCAACAGGCTTGGCCAGCGTGGCAGCAAGCGCTTGAGCACAATGCCCAGCGCCAGGGTGCCCAGTCCCAACAACAGCGAAGGCTTATCCACAGCTGCGATGTGGTTGAACAACATAAGCAAGCTTTTCAACGCCGTGGCTTCGTTCGGCAGGTCCAGGCCCAGCAGGTTCGGCAGCTGCCCCAAGGCAATGACCACCGCTGCGCCCAAGGTGAAACCCAGCACCACCGAATGCGAGACAAAATTGACCAGCGCCCCGAACCGCAACAACCCGAGCAGCCATTGGAAAATACCCGCCAAGACCGTCAGCAAGAGGATCAGCGTGATGTAGTCCTGGGTTGCCGGAACGGCCAGGGGACTGACCGTGGCGTACAGGACAATGGAGATCGCCGCCGTAGGACCGCAGATCAAATGCCACGACGAACCCCACAGGCAGGCGATCAGCACCGGCACGATCGCCGCGTACAGTCCGTACTCGGGTGGCAATCCGGCAATCAGGGCGTAGGCAATGGACTGCGGCAGCGCGAGGATCGCACCGCTGAGGCCGACAACCAGGTCACGGCCGACACTGGCGCGCGTCTGCCGGGGTAGCCAGCTCAGGAATGGAAACAGCGAATGGCGCGTGGGGATTGCCATGGGGCCTCTAGAATGGGGTTTGGCGCAAGAGTATCAGGTGAACCAACGTGGCGAGGGAGCTTGCTCCCGCTGGACTGCGCAGCAGGCCCGATTCTGCGGCCGCTGCGCGACCGAGCGGGAGCAAGCTCCCTCGCCACAAGAGCCCGGCGCAGCTGTCAGAGCTTGGCCTTCACCGCCGCCAGCGCGTCCTTACCGTCAACGGTCTTCACGCCATCCAGCCATTTATCCAGCACCGCCGGATTGGCCTTGATCCAGGCCTTGGCCGCGTCGGCGTTGCTGACTTTCTTGGTCACCACCTCAGCCATGATGCTGTTTTCCATTTCCTGGGTGAAGCTCAGGTTGGTCAGCAGTTTGCCAACGTTCGGGCAGGCCTGTGCATAACCTTTGCGCGTCAAGGTGTACACGCTGCCGGTGTCGCCGAAATATTTCTCGCCGCCCTTGAGGTAGTGCATCTTCAGTTGCACGTTCATCGGGTGCGGGGTCCAGCCGAGGAAGGTCACGAACTTCTGTTTTTTCACCGCCCGGGAGACTTCCGCCAACATGGCCTGTTCGCTGGACTCCACCAGCTTCCATTCGCCCATGCCGAAATCGTTGGTCTTGATGATTTCTTTCAGGGAAAGGTTGGCCGGGGCACCGGACCCGATGCCGTAGATCTTCTTGTCGAACTTGTCCGCGAATTTGTTCAGGTCGGCAAAGTTATGCACGCCTGCGTCCCAGACATAATCGGGCACCGCCAGGGTGAATTCGGTGCCATCAAGGTTCTTGGCCAGTTGCGTAACATCACCGTTAGCGACGAATTTGTCATAGAAGCCCTGCTGCGCCGGCATCCAGTTACCCAGGAACACATCGACCTGACCATCTTTCAGGCCGCCAAACGTAATCGGCACGGCAAGCGTATCGACCTTGGGCTTGTAACCCATGCCTTCCAGCAGGAAACCGGTGATGGCGTTGGTCGCAGCGATGTCGCTCCAGCCCGGGTCAGCCATTTTGACCGTCTCGCAGCTTTGCTCGGCCCACGCCGAAACACTGCTCAACGCCAACAGCCCGGCGGCCAGTACTGTGGATAACTTTTGCATGTGCTTCCCCTTACGTTATTGGTTTATTGGCAGGGTTGTGGATAACGGGCCTTGCGCTCCAGATCGTCCAGATCGATGTGGTTGCGCATGTACTGCTGGCTGGCGTCCACCAGCGGCTGGTGATCCCAGCTCTTGAGTTTGCCCAGGGTCAGCGCATGGGCGACGAAACGTCGACGTCGCTGGCTGGCGAGTACCTGTTGATGAATCGTCGGAATGTCCCATTTGGCCCGCGCTTCGGCGAGAAAATCAGCGAACAGTGACTGATGTTCGGGCGATTGGCTGAGGTCTTGCTGCTCCTTGGGATCGTTGCGTAGATCGAACAGCAGGCATGGATCATCCTCGCTGTAGATGAATTTCCACTGGCCGCGACGGATCATCATCAACGGACTGATCGTGCCTTCAGCCATGTATTCGCCGAAGACCTCATCATGTCCGCCCTGCCCTTGCAGATGCGGCACCAGCGAACGGCCGTCCAGTGGCAGACCTGGCTCCAGCGTACCGCCGGCCAGTTCAACCAGGGTCGGCAGCAGGTCGGCGGTGGACACAGCCGCACCGACACGGCGATTGGCGAACTGCCCCGGGGCACTGATCAGCAACGGTACCCGAGCGGCCATTTCGAACCAGTGCATTTTGTACCACAGGCCCTTTTCGCCGAGCATATCCCCATGATCGCCGGAGAAGACGACGATGGTGTCGTCGATCAGCCCGGTGTCCTCCAGGGTTTGCAGCAACTTGCCGACATTGCTGTCGATGTAGCTGCACGCGCCGAAATACGCTCGACGAGCATCGCGGATCTTATCCACAGGCAGCGGCTTATCCCAAAGATCATAGACCTTGAGCAGGCGCTGGGAATGCGGATCGAGTTCAGCCTGCGCCGAGGTTTGCGGCAGTGGGATCTCGTTGTCGTCATACAAATCCCAAAATGCCTTGGGAATCGTGTACGGATCGTGTGGGTGTGTCATCGATACCGTTAGGCAAAACGGCTGGTCGCCGTCCTCGCGGATGTGGTCGAACAAGTATTGCTGGGCCTTGAACACCACCTCTTCATCGAAGTCCAGCTGATTGGTCCGCACGCACGGGCCGGCCTGCAACACCGATGACATGTTGTGATACCAGCTCGGCCGCACATCCGGCTCATCCCAATTCACGGCCCAGCCGTAGTCGGCAGGATAGATATCACTGGTCAGACGTTCTTCGTAGCCGTGCAGCTGGTCCGGTCCGCAAAAATGCATCTTGCCAGACAACGCCGTGCGGTAGCCGAGGCGGCGAAGGTAGTGGGCATACGTCGGAACGTCCCCTGGAAAATCCGCCGCGTTGTCGTAGGCGCCAATCTTGCTTGGCAACTGGCCGCTCACCAGGGTAAAGCGTGACGGCGCGCACAACGGACTGTTGCAATACGCGGCATCGAACACCACGCCCTGGTCGGCCAGGCGGGACAGGTTCGGCAACTTGATGGGCGACGGACCATAGATCGGCAACATTGGCGCGGCCATTTGATCGGCCATGATGAAAAGAATGTTCTTGCGCTTCATGTATTCGCGGCATTCCATAGTAGGCAGTTATGCGATAGTGCTGCGATTGAGCATGTAGCCCCTGAGTTTTGGGGTAAAGCCCATGCGAGACAATGACTAGGATAAGCACAGCTTATGTATGAAGCCTTGGGCGACCTCTCCCTGGACCTGTTCCGTGTCTTCGAATCAGCGGCTCGCCAGCAAAGCTTCACCGCGGCCGCGATCGAGCTGGGCACCACGCAGCCGGCCATCAGCCAGCAGATCAAACGGTTGGAAGAACAGCTGGGCACGCGGCTGTTTGACCGCATCTATCGAGGCATCGAGCTGACTGAAGCCGGCACGCTGCTGTTCGAGCAAGTCCAGGCCGGTTTGCAAAGCATCGATGCGGGTCTGAACGCGATCACCGCCCAGCACCAGCACGAAGTGCTGCAAGTGGCGACGGACTTTGCCTTTGCCGCTTATTGGCTGATGCCTCGGCTGCATCGGTTTCACGCCGCCAATCCCCAGGTAGATGTGAGCCTGGTGACCAGCGAGCGCAACCACAACATGCTCCGTACCGATATCGACGTTGCAGTGTTGTTCGGCGATGGTCGCTTCAAACAAGGCGAAAGTCGCTGGCTGTTCAGCGAAGAAGTTTTCCCCGTGTGCAGTCCGCTGCTACTCGGAGAACGTCCCCTGCCCTTGCCCGCCCAGGCCTTGGCGGAATTCCCGTTGCTGCACCTGCGCGCGGGCAACAGCAGCAACTGGTTCGACTGGAGTGGTGTGTTTCGCGAATTAGGCATCAACTCGCCGCCAGCGCCCGGGCAGTTGCGCTTCGACAATTACACGCTGCTCATCCAGGCGGCGATTGGCGGCCAGGGCGTCGCCATCGGCTGGCGACACCTTGTGGATAACTTGCTGGCCCAAGGATTGTTGTGTCGTCCGATCGCCCAAACGGTGCTGTCCCGGCTGGGTTATTACGTGGTCTTGCCCCAGCGCAAGCGCCGCGGTGTTCTTATCAAGTTGTTCGTGGATTGGTTGATGGAAGAACAGGCCAACAGCGCCGAGTCGCTCACTGGCTTGCCGCTGCCTTCCATCGCCGTTTGATAGGCCTACACGGCCGTGACAAAACTGACGTGCTCGCCCACATGCAGGTTCAAGCGCAGCTCATCGGCGATGCCGACGGCCACGCGGTTGAGCCGCTCCAGGGTTTCGGCCAGGCCCGGCTCGAGGCTGGTACTGACCTGGCTGAAGTGTTCGATGCCCAAGCCTGGCGCGGCATAGGGCGCGTTGATCAGGGTCCACTGCAGCGTGCTGTTCTTCAGAGCATCAAGCACTTCTTCGGCGGCATGGCGCTGCAAGTCGTCGTCGGCTTGTTCTTCGTCGAGCACCGCAAAGTCACCCACCAAAAACAACCGTGAAATGTTCACCGCTTGCATGCCGGCAATCAACGCATCCACCGCCAGGACTTGCTCCACCGGGCCGGGAATCAATGTGCGCTCCACCTGCTCGCTGTTCATCGGCAATCCCGGTGCGTTCAACAGGCATACGACGGCGCTGACACCGGCGACGCTTTGCTTGACCCGCTCCGGGTCGAACAGATCGCCGGTCTTGGCCCGCAGTCCCGGGCGTGGGGCCAGGGCGGTAAGGTCATCCAGAACGGCGATTACTTCATGCTGTCGTCGCAGCAGTTCAGCCATCAACGCACTGCCGAGGCTGCTCATGGCACCATAAAGCACCACTTTGATAACCGGGGTTTCCGCGTTTTTCATGGCTGGCGTTCCTTTTTTCCCGCGTGTAAAGGCTCTGACCCGCGGAAAACCAAGAGGGTTCGCCTCTTTATCAAGGATTGACCGATGCAACGGATCAAGGGCTACCACGCCCACGTGTATTTGAATCTTTCAGCCTTCAAAGTGAAACGCTGATTGCTTTTGTGGCGAGGGGATTTATTCCCGCTGGGCGCGGAGCGGCCCTGAAACCTGTCATTGCGAAATTTCAAAAGAATGCGGTCTGCCCTTTTGGGTCTGCTTCGCAGTCCAACGGGAATAAATCCCCTCGCCACAAAGTAACTTCATGCGTTGGTCATACGGTCGGCCTGCGAAAGGCTGCTGAAAGCTTGCGCGATTAGGATCGCCTCACCTACCGGCAACAGACCGGTGGCCTACAACGAGCTTGCTGATGCTCGTGCGGCCTTTTTAACAACAACAATGGTGATTCTGATGTCCGCTGCTACCCATCCCGTTGCGCCCACTCCATCCGTCCGCCCCGTGCTTTGCATCCTGCGCTGACCTGACCGGTTCGCCTTTGCCCGCCGCGCCACGCCTGGAGTATTTCCCATGCTGACTTTCCTTGGCTTTGCCATGGTCATCACGTTCATGTTCCTGATCATGACCAAGCGCCTTTCCGCGCTGATCGCCTTGATCATCATCCCGATCCTGTTCGCCCTGTTCGGCGGTTTTGCACCGAAGATCGGCCCGATGATGCTCGAAGGCATCACCAAGCTCGCCCCTACCGGGGTGATGCTGATGTTTGCGATTCTCTATTTCGCCCTGATGATCGACTCCGGCCTGTTCGACCCGGCCGTGCGCAAGATCCTCAAGCTGGTCAAGGGCGACCCGTTGAAAGTTTCGGTCGGTACCGCCGTTCTGGCGCTCGTCGTTTCCCTTGATGGTGACGGCGCGACCACTTACATGATCTGCGTGGCCGCGATGCTGCCGCTCTACAGCCGCATCGGCATGAGTCCAAGGATCATGGCTGGCCTGATCATCCTCGCCGGCGGCGTGATGAACATGACCCCCTGGGGCGGCCCGACCGCCCGGGCGGCCAGTGCGCTGCATGTGGATCCGTCCGACATCTTCGTGCCGATGATTCCCGCCATGTTGGCCGGCGTCGTGGCGATCCTGGCGATTGCCTACATGTACGGCAAACGCGAGCGTGCGCGCCTGGGTGAATTGCACCTGGCGGGCGACGAAATGGACCACAGCGAAATCAGCGTTTCCCAGTTCCCGGACGCCCGCCGTCCGAAGCTGATCTGGTTCAACGGCGCGCTGACCCTGGTCTTGATGTGCACCCTGATCGCCGGCCTGTTGCCGCTGCCCGTGCTGTTCATGGTGGCGTTCAGTATCGCGATGATCGTCAACTACCCGTGCCTGCAGCAGCAGAAGGACCGCGTCGCGGCCCACGCCGGCAGCGTCCTGGCGGTGGTCGGGCTGATTTTCGCGGCGGGGATCTTCACCGGCATCCTGTCCGGCACCGGCATGGTCGACGCCATGTCCAAGAGCCTGCTGGCGGTCATCCCGGACTTCCTCGGCCCGTACCTGGCGGTCATCACCGCGCTGGTGAGCATGCCGTTCACTTTCTTCATGTCGAACGATGCATTTTATTACGGGGTGTTACCAGTTCTGGCGGAAGCGGCCAGCCATTACGGCATCACTGGCGTCGAGATGGCCCGTGCCTCCATCGTTGGCCAGCCCGTCCACCTGCTGAGCCCGCTGGTTCCGTCGACTTACCTGCTGGTAGCCTTGGCCGGTATCGAATTCGGCGATCACCAGCGCTTCACCTTGAAGTGGGCAGTACTGGTTTGCCTGTGCATAATGTTCGCCGCCTTGCTGATGGGGATTTTTCCGCTGTTCAGCACTCTATAAAAGCAATGCCCGCTGCGTCGCCCCTATCGGTCAACCGAAGGCGCGGCGCGGCCTAACACTCGCTCAAAGGAACTCACATGGAATGGCTGACCAACCCGGAAATATGGGTTGCCTTCTTTACCCTGACCGCCCTGGAAATTGTCCTGGGCATCGATAACATCATCATGATCTCGATCCTGGTCAGCCGCATGCCCAAGCACATGCAGGCGCGCACCCGGATTTTCGGCTTGGCGCTGGCGATGATCACGCGGATCCTGTTGCTGCTGTCGATCACCTGGGTCATGCGCCTGACCGCCGATCTGTTCGAAGTATTCGGCCAGGGCATCTCCGGTCGTGACCTGATCCTGTTCTTCGGTGGCTTGTTCCTGCTGTGGAAAAGCTCCCAGGAGATGTACCACGCGCTGGAAGGCGAGGAAGAAAGCAGCGATGAGCCGTCGGTCAAGGGTGGCAACTTCATCTACACCATCATCCAGATCGCAATCATCGACATCGTGTTCTCCCTGGACTCGGTCATCACCGCCGTGGGCATGGTTTCCCATGTACCGGTCATGGTGGCGGCGATCATCGTTGCCGTCCTGGTGATGATGCTGGCTTCGGGCACCATCAGCACGTTCATCGACAAGCACCCGTCGCTGAAGATGCTGGCGCTGTCGTTCCTGCTGGTGGTCGGTACCGTGCTGATCGCCGAATCGTTCGACGTGCACGTGCCCAAGGGCTACGTCTACTTCGCCATGGCGTTCTCGCTGGCGGTGGAAGCGATCAACATCAAGATGCGCACAGCGATTGCTCGCAAGCGCAAGCAACAGGATCCGGTGAAACTGCGCAAGGATGTCCCGGGTCAGTAAAGATGTAGGGCAGTGAAACGAAGGGGCTCTTGTGAGCCCCTTTTTCATGCCTGCAAAAAACGCTCGAATGCAAAACCTGTTGGAGCGAGCTTGCTCGCGAAAGCGATCGCCTGGAACAAAGATGTTGGATGTGCTGCCGCCGTCGCGAGCAGGCTCGCTCCTACAGGGGGCGGGGTGTTTTCGAGGAAACTGTTTTATGACAGTTTTGTTTCAAACCCATCTTCAGCTGTGCAATGCTGGCGCCCGGACCATTCGGCAACTACAGCTTAAGTACAAGAAGTAAAACGATGTGGCACCGTCAATTTGTCCATCTGGGACGCTAACAGGGGGCTCCTCATGCTGACCCTGCTGAATCTACTTTCCGCCGTGGCCTTGCTGATCTGGGGCACGCATATCGTCCGGACCGGCATCTTGCGGGTCTACGGCTCGAACCTGCGCCATGTCATTGGCCAGAACATGTCCAGGCGCTGGCTGGCGTTCATCGCCGGCATCATGGTCACGGCCATGGTCCAGAGCAGCAATGCCACGGCGATGCTCGTCACTTCCTTCGTCGGCCAGGGCCTGATGGCATTGACCCCTGCCCTGGCGACCATGCTCGGTGCGGACGTCGGCACCGCATTGATGGCCCGGGTGCTGACCCTGGACCTGTCGTGGCTGTCGCCGCTGCTGATCTTTCTCGGAGTGATTTTTTTCCTCTCGCGCAAACAGACCCGCGTCGGCCAGATGGGCCGGGTCTCCATCGGCCTGGGCCTGATCATCCTGGCCCTGCAATTGATTGTCGAAGCCGCCGCGCCGATCACCCAGGCCCAAGGCGTGAAGGTGATTTTCGCCTCGTTGACCGGCGACATCCTGCTCGATGCCTTGGTGGGTGCGCTGTTCGCAATGATTTCCTATTCCAGCCTGGCGGCGGTTTTGCTGACCGCGACCCTCGCCGGCGCTGCGGTGATCAGCTTGCCAGTCGCCATCGGCCTGGTGATCGGTGCCAATATCGGCAGCGGCGTGCTGGCGTTCCTCAGCACCAGCATGCAGAACGCCGCCGGACGCCAGGTGGCGCTGGGCAGCCTGTTGTACAAGCTGATCGGCCTGCTGCTGATCATTCCGGTACTCGACCCGCTGGTGGGCTGGCTGGACGGCCTGGATTTCAGCCCCCAAGAGACCGTCATTGGCTTTCATTTGCTCTATAACACCGTGCGTTGCCTGGTGCTGTTGCCCAGCGTCGGACCGATGGCCAGGCTCTGTGCCTGGCTGCTGCCGGAACGACCGCAAGCCAATGGCAAAGCCACGTCACGGCACCTGGACCCCGCCGCCCTCGCCACACCAAGCCTGGCGCTGGCGAACGCCGCGCGGGAAACCCTGCGCATTGGTGACCTGATCGAAAACATGCTCGAGGCCATGCTCGGCGTGCTGCGAGGCGAGCAAACGGCGATCACTCAACAACTGCGCAGCATGAGCGATGACGTCGAAGCGCTGTGCAGCGCCATCAAGCTCTACATGGCGCAAATGCCTCGTGAAGATCTCAGTGAACAGGACAGTCGCCGCTGGGCGGAAATCATCGAGCTGGCGATCAACCTCAAACTGGCCAGTGACCTCATCGAACGCATGTTGCGCAAGGTCCAGCAGCAGAAGACCTCCCAACGCCGCTCGTTCTCTGACGTGGGCCTGGAAGAATTGGCGGGGCTGCACAGCCATCTGATCGCTAACCTGCGCCTGGGATTGTCGGTCTTCCTCAGTGCCGATCGGGAAAGTGCTCGCCAATTGCTGCGCGAGAAACGGCGCTTTCGCGCGCAGGAACGACGGATGGCCCACGCCCATGTCAGCCGCTTGCAGCGCAAAGTCGTGCAAAGCCTTGAGACGAGTTCCCTTCACTTGGAACTGATCGCCGACATGCGGCGCTTGAATTCGTTGTTCTGCGGCAGCGCCTATGTGGTGCTGGAAACATCCGAGATCGGCGCCCTGTCCGCCGATGAAATGTCCGACATCACCCATTCGCCTTGAACGACTGGCGTCTCGGCCAGTCAACAAGTGTGTCCCCGGACCATGGATTTACAAGCCGCCAGGAAGCCCGCCATGCGTTGTCTGCTACTCGTCCTGCTTTTGTTCGGTTCCCTACCCGTCGTTGCCCAGGATCGCTTCCAGGTCGAGGGATATACGTTGCCCAACGGCATGCAGTTGTTGCTCAAGCCCGGCACGGAACGTGGACACGTGGCGATTCGGTTGGTGGTGGGCGTGGGCCTCGATGATTTCAGCTGCGCCGACAAGGAACTGCCACACCTGCTCGAACATGTGCTGTTCAGCGGCGTCGACGATACCGGCGAGGGCGGCCTGGAAGAGCGCATGCAGGCGCTGGGTGGCGAATGGAACGCCTTCACCAGCAACGCCGACACGACGTTTGTCATCGAGGCGCCAGCGCGCAATCAACGCAAAGTCCTGGACTTGTTGCTGGCATTGCTGACCCGTACCCGAATTGACGCAAAGAATCTGGAAGCGGCCAAACGGGTGGTAGAGCGCGAGGACGGCGGCCATTACACCCATCTGCAACGCTGGCTCGACCGCCAGGACCTGGGCCACAAAGCCAGCAACCAACTGGCCGTGGAACTGGGCTTGCGTTGTGCGGAACGGGCCGAGGTCGAACGCTTTACCGTCGCCCAACTGGAACAGGTGCGCAAGGCTTGGTACGCGCCCAATAACATGACGTTGATCGTCGTAGGTGACCTCGATCGATTGCTGCCGGCCTCTCTGGAACGCGCCTATGGCGAGCTCGAACCGGTCGAACCCAGCGTCCACGAACCGCTGGCGCAGATCCGCTACAGCGCGGTGACCAAGCGCAACCTGATTCGTGGGCTGGTCGGCGACAGCGCCAAGCTTCACTGGCTGTTCCCGGAGCCGGTGCTGGAGCAACAACATGATGAAACCTTCGACCTGCTCAAGGATTACCTGGATTGGGCGCTCTACCGGCAACTGCGCCTGGCTGACGGCCTGTCCTATGGCCCGTGGGTGGAGCGGGACGTCTTCGGCGGCGTCGGTTTCCTGAGCCTCAACGCCGACCTGGCCCGCGAGGACCTGCCCCAGGCCGAACACGCGCTCGAGACGCTGCGCAACACGTTGTTGAGGGACGGCCTGGACCCCGAGAGTTTCGTGCGGATAAAGCGTGCCGCCATTGCTCATCAGTCCTGGGCCGTCCAAGGCAACAGCGCACTGGCCGACTTTTACTGGAGCGCCCTGGGCGACTACGAAGACGGCCGTTTCGCCAACCCAGCCGAGCGCCTGCAGGCAGTCAGTCTGGAACAGGCCAACCTGGCCCTGCGTGAGCTGCTCAAGGACCCAGGCTATTTGCGCATCGAGAAGCCGCTGCTCAGCGATGACGAACTTGTCTGGACACTCGGCGGGTTGGTGGCGGTTCTGCTGGGGCTGGTGGCCTGGCTGATACGGCGCAGGCATCGACGGGACCCGGAATGAATTCACAGTGGTACCCTGTCAGGGATTTTTCCTACGACTTAGCGTGAACCTGCCGAATGCCGAACCTGACTCATTTAATCCAGCGCATTATCGAACTGATGAAGCGCTACCCAGGGGTCATCGCGCTCGGCGGCTTCATTTCCGGGGTCGGCAGTTTCATGCTGGTGGATCGCCAGCAAGGCCTGGCGACCTGGATCGCCATCATGATGCTGGTGAGCTGGCTCTGGCTGATGCTGGAGAACAGCCTGACCCGGTTGTTCACACGGATTTTCAAACGGGAAATTCCCCAGCCGCTGTTGCGTTACGCCACGCAAATGATTCATCAGGAAAGCCTGTTTTTTGTCTTGCCGTTTTTCTTCATCACCACCACCTGGAACAGCAGCCAACTGATCTTCACTGGCCTTCTCGCGGCGGCGGCATTGGTCTCGATCACCGACCCCCTGTATTACAAATGGCTGGCGCCGCGGCGATGGGCTTTCCTGGCGTTGCACACCCTGACGCTGTTCGCGGCGTTGCTGACCGCGCTGCCAGTGATCCTGCACCTGACCACCGACCAGAGCTTCAAGCTGGCACTGGGCATCGCCATGCTGTTGTCATTCCCGAGCCTGGCTTCGATCTTTCCGATCCGTACCGTGCGCAACGCCCTGGCCATCTTGTGCATCACCTTGGGCATTGGCGCCGCCGGTTGGGTGCTGCGCTCCTGGGTACCGCCCGCCACGCTCTGGATGACCGAGGTGGCGATCAGCACCCAAGTGGAAGATCGCACGCCTGGCGCCAGCCTCAAGGAAGTCAGCGCCGCCCAGATTCGCAGCAATGGCCTATACGCCTACACCGCCATCAATGCGCCGCGAGGCCTGGACGAGCGGATCTACCATGTCTGGCAATTCAACGGCAAAGAAGTGGACCGCATCGCTTTGGACATTCACGGAGGGCGCAAGGAAGGCTATCGCGCCTGGACCCACAAGCAGAATTTCCCAGGCGACCCGACAGGCAAATGGCAAGTGCGGGTGCTGACCGAGAATGGCCAGATGATCGGCGTGCTGCGGTTCAAGGTGACGGAATAAAGGGCTCGTCAGGCCCTACCGCGAGCAGGCTCGCTTGCACAGGTCAGCCAAAGAACCAGTAACAAACCCCGATCGCCGCCACCACACCGGCCAGCTCCGCCAGCAGGGCACAACCCACCGCATGGCGCGCTCGCTGGATGCCCACCGCGCCGAAATAGACCGCCAGCACATAGAAAGTGGTTTCGGTGCTGCCCTGGATCGTCGCCGCCACCAGGGCAGGGAAGCTGTCTACCCCAGAGGTCTTCATGGTTTCGATCAGCATCGCCCGGGCGGCGCTGCCGGAAAACGGCTTGACCATGGCAGTGGGCAACGCATCGACGAAACGCGTGTCCCAGCCAGCCCACTGGGCCAGGTGCCGAATTCCGTCCAGGCCGAAATCAAGCGCTCCGGAGGCCCGCAGCACACCGACGGCACACAGCATCGCCACCAGGTACGGCAGCAGGTTCTTGGCAACATCGAACCCTTCCTTGGCGCCTTCAACGAAGGTTTCGTACACCTTGACCTTGCGCAGCGCGCCCACCACCAGGAACAGGATGATCAAGCCAAACAAAGTCAGGTTCCCGAGGATCGAGGACAGCCCCGCCAGCGCCGTGGCCGAAAGCGTGGCCAGCAGCGCCATGAAGCCGCCCAGCGCCAGCGCGCCCGGGACCAGGTAGGCGAGGACCACCGGATCCCACAGGCGCAGACGTTGCATGAATGCCACGGAAAGCAGCCCCATCAGGGTCGAGGCACTGGTGGCGAGCAGGATCGGCAAGAACACCAGGGTCGGGTCCGGCGCGCCTTGCTGGGCGCGGTACATGAAGATGGTCACCGGCAGCAGGGTCAGCGACGATGCATTGAGCACCAGAAACAGAATCTGCGCATTGCTGGCGATGGTCGGGCTGGGATTCAGATCCTGCAGGGCGCGCATGGCCTTGAGGCCGATGGGCGTGGCGGCGTTGTCCAGGCCCAGGCCATTGGCCGCGAAATTGAGGGTGATCAGGCCAATCGCCGGGTGACCGGCTGGGACTTCCGGCATCAAACGAAGAAACAGCGGCCCGAGGGCCTTGGCGAGCCAGTCGACGATGCCGGCTTTTTCAGCGATGCGCAGGAACCCCAGCCAAAGGGTCAGGGTGCCGAACAGCAGGACCATGACTTCCACCGACAGCTTGGCCATGGCAAAGATGCTTTCCACCATGGCGGCGAAGATCCCGGCGTTGCCGCCAATCAGCCACTGCGCCAGTGCGGACACGGCTGCCACGATAAAGAAGCCAAGCCACAGGCCATTGAGCATCGGTTAAGTCCCCCGGAAGATGCGGCGAATGATAGCGGGGCTGGCCGAAACGACAAACCCCGGATTTCTCCGGGGTCTGGTTGGCTTGATGTTGCATGTGCCGCCACCATCGCGAGCAGGCTCGCTCCCACAATGATTGAGTGATCTCTGTGGGAGCGAGCCTGCTCGCGATGGGGCCTTAAGGCATGCCTCAGCGGCTGGAAGTTTCCCCTGCCGGCAACGGCTCCTTGCTGCGCCAGTGCGGCAAAGAATTCCAGTAGCGCTGGCCCTTGGCATCGTCGTACATGCCTTCCCAACGGGAAATGACCAACACGGCCAAGGCGTTGCCGATCACGTTCAGCGCCGTACGGGCCATGTCCATGATGCGGTCGACACCGGCGATGAACGCCAGGCCTTCCAGTGGAATGCCAACGCTGCCCAGTGTGGCCAGCAGCACCACGAAGGACACGCCCGGCACACCAGCGATGCCCTTGGAGGTCACCATCAAGGTCAATACCAGCATCAGCTGCTGGCCGATGGACAGGTCGATGCCATAGAGCTGGGCGATGAAGATCGCGGCGATGCTCTGGTACAGCGTCGAACCGTCAAGGTTGAACGAGTAGCCGGTAGGCACCACGAAACTGCAGATAGCCTTTGGCGCCCCATACGCTTCCATCTTTTCGATAACCCGCGGCAACACCGTTTCGGAACTGGCGGTGGAGTAGGCCAGCACCAGCTCATCCTTGAAGATGCGCATCAGCTTGATCACCGAGAAGCCGAACACCCGAGCGATCAGGCCCAGCACCACGAAGGCGAAGAAGGCGATGGCGACATAAACCAGGATCACCAGCTTCGCCAGCGGCAACAGGGAAGCGAAACCGAAGTTGGCCACCGTCACGGCGATCAGGGCGAACACACCGATCGGCGCGTACTTCATGATCATGTGGGTGACTTTGAACATGCTCTCCGACACGCCCTGGAACATCTTCACCAGAGGATCGCGCAGGTCCGATTGCAGGCTGGACAAACCAAGGCCGAACAGGACGGAGAAGAAGATGATCGGCAACATTTCGCCGCGAGCGACGGCCGCGAAAATGTTCGACGGGATCAGGTTGAGGATCGTCTGGACAAACGCATGCTCATGCTGGACCTCGGCCGCCGTGGCCTGGTACTTGGAGATATCCACCGTACCCAGGGTGCTCATGTCGATGCCGTTGCCCGGCTGGAAGAAATTCGCCAAGAGCAGGCCGACGACGATGGCGATGGTGGTCACGATCTCGAAATAGACGATAGTCTTGAAGCCGATCCGCCCGAGTTTCTTGGCGTCGCCTACGCCGGCGATGCCAACGATCAGCGAGGAGATCACGATGGGAATCACGATCATCTTGATCAGACGGATAAAGATATCGCCTGCCGGTTGCAGCACGTTGCTGATCCACCAGGCCTTTTCGGCACTGAAATGGTTGAGCAGCGCGCCGATTGCAATCCCGAGCACCAGACCGATGAGGATTTGCCAGGCGAGGCTTAGTTTTGCCTTCTTCATATCATTACCCTTACTTCAGTTTGACTCGGACAACCGCATCAACGGACCGCCAGACGGCGGTTCGAACCCATGCCGCTGCCCCGTATAAGGTCACCCTGAGCGCCAAAGGCAGCTCACCAGCAGGCGAAAAAAGGCGCAACTATTGCGATGCAAGGGGGGATCGTCTAATGCCGTAAACGCCTACCCTATGCCGAATCGGCATGAGTTTTACAAAACGAAACGTGCGTCCCAAACAACGCGAATACGCCATTGGAGCAGGCAAAAGTGCCGTGATGCGGCCATTTCAGCGTAGCCGGGCGTTATTCGGATTGCTTGGAAAGACGATGGATGGAGCGGGTCGAAGCTCCGGTCGGAGACAAGAACCCTGGCACTCATTCTCCGATATACGGTAACGGTTCGAGCGCGTGGGGAACAAACAGGACAATGTGTCGCGGCCGGATGGCGGATATTGGCGCAAGAGCAGCGAGACGCTCTAGCGTGGGGATAAGCTCTACGCAAGTCCGCCAAGCCGTCACGACTTCGCGAACTTGCGTCGCAGCTTTTACCTGACCCGGCCCTTTCGCAGGCACCCCTTGTGCCCGTAGGTCACTCCGACCCTGTATGGTCAGAACGTCCCAGCCCCCTGGTCATGCTTCGGCCCTCCTCGGGCTTCGCAGAGAGAAAAGCAGCGTTGCTCTTCCCGCTTCAAGAAATCAGTACCAGTTAGGATCTTTCTTGAGCTGTTCCATTAACAGTTCTTGCATACCTTCATCGGGATTGCCAAGAAAGCGATAGTCCGCGTGACGGGTCGGCGACTTATCGGCCGGCAGGCCTGCGGGCACCTCCACCAACAGGGCATAAGCTTCGTCTTTATCGAAGCTGAAGGCGACGAACAGGCGTTTGCTCTTGCAAGTGGCCTGAGTCTCGCACAACGGCCCGACCAGATACTTGTCGCCGTCCTCTTCGACCGCGTTCATTTGCTCTGCATCGCCCGTCAGGTTCATCACCCATTCGGGCAGACGTTCTTCCTTCTTGACGACCTGCCGCCAAGTCTCGCGATATTGCGTGTCCGACTGCAGCAATTGGTTGACCCGCATTTGACCGTCGTTGGCAGCCATTGCCATGGCACTGCCGCCCAACAGCAGGGCGGCGGCCAGTCCTTTAAGAGTCACGCTCATGTCAGCCTCGGCCACGACGGCCAAAGAAGAACGATGCGATGAACATCACCAGGAACACGACAAAGAGAATCTTGGCGATGCCCGTGGCGGTGCCTGCGATACCACCGAAGCCCAATACAGCGGCGATGATGGCAATAATCAGGAAGGTAATAGCCCAGCTCAACATGGTGATTCTCCTTACGCTTTTCTATTTAGTAACGAATCTGGCAATGATGGTTCCGGTGCAACGGACGACCGGTTCGAATCAGAACACCCAGCGCTCTTCACGAGGCATTTCCGAGAGAGGCTGCGCCTGGTCAACTTCCATCATCCGCATCGAAGCGGATTCCTGCGCCAGCGTACTGGCGGCACTGAAATGGGTTTGCGGGGCACGGTAGGTGGATACCAGTGGAGCTTCCGGCTTCTGGCTTTCATGCCAGAGCATCAATTGCTGACCCGCTACAAGCGTGACCAGCAACGCGACAAAAGCCCACAGCCCCTGCTGGATATGCAGGCGGGTAATGCGAAATTGGGCGGCAACTTGACGATTCATCCTGAAACTCCTCCCCACCCTAGCGGTGATCTGGTTGAGGCGCCCTCAGCGCCACGTTGACCAGAACATTGCAGCCGGCATGCCAGATTTTTTGTGACAATAAAACCTTTTTAAATCAATCAGTTAGGAAGACAGCAACCATTTGCGGGAGCGCATCCTGCACGATGGGCCTGGCGAGCGTCGTGCGTTATGCACGAATTGAGATAAAGGTCTGCGGCCGATTTCTTTTTTGAATTGCGGGTCGGAAACGGATGTCGGAATGAGCGAGCCGAACCGTTGTCGCCGGCAGCGCTAAAAATTGGCCGAAAATCAGTCTTTTAGACGAAGGAGGTCCACAGATTCCGATTCGGTGGGTAATATTCGATCAGAATGGACCATGCAACTTGCCCGATTTTTCTGACACTAATCATCATCATTCATTAAGGAGCGTAGGAAAGATGGAATCCGCCACCGAGCATCAAGGCCGCATTCTGCTGGTAGACGACGAGTCCGCCATCCTGCGTACCTTCCGTTATTGCCTGGAAGACGAGGGCTATAGCGTCGCTACCGCCAACAGTGCCGCACAGGCCGAAGCCTTGCTGCAACGCCAGGTATTCGACTTGTGCTTCCTGGACCTGCGCCTGGGCGAAGACAACGGTCTCGACGTATTGGGACAGATGCGAATCCAGGCACCCTGGATGCGCGTCGTGATCGTGACAGCTCATTCCGCCGTGGACACGGCCGTCGACGCGATCCAGGCCGGCGCCGCCGATTATCTGGTCAAGCCTTGCAGCCCGGACCAACTGCGGCTGGCGACCGCCAAGCAACTGGAGGTACGCCAACTGTCCGCGAGGCTCGAAGCCCTGGAAGGAGAAATGCGTAAGCCTAAGGACGGCCTGGACTCCCACAGCCCAGCGATGAAGGTTGTCCTCGAAACCGCTCGGCAGGTTGCCAGCACGGACGCCAATATCCTGATACTCGGCGAGTCCGGCACCGGGAAGGGCGAACTGGCGCGGGCGATCCACGGCTGGAGCAAGCGCGCGAAGAAGTCCTGCGTCACCATCAACTGCCCATCGCTGACCACCGAACTGATGGAAAGCGAGTTGTTCGGCCACAGCCGCGGCGCGTTCACGGGTGCCAGCGAAAGCACGCTGGGGCGGGTCAACCAAGCGGACGGCGGCACGCTGTTTCTTGACGAAATTGGCGATTTTCCCCTCGCATTGCAGCCTAAACTGCTGCGTTTCATCCAAGACAAGGAATACGAGCGGGTTGGCGATCCGGTGACCCGACGTGCCGACGTCCGCATCCTCGCCGCCACCAACCTCAATCTGGAGGACATGGTGCGCGATGGACGGTTTCGCGAGGACCTCTTGTACCGCCTGAACGTCATTACCCTGCACCTGCCACCCCTGCGCGAACGCGCCGAGGACATCCTGACCCTCGCCGATCGCTTCCTGGCGCGCTTCGTCAAAGAATACGCGCGTCCGGCACGGGGCTTCAGCGATGAGGCACGCGAAGCGCTGCTAGGCTACCGCTGGCCGGGCAACATTCGCGAGCTGCGCAACGTGGTCGAGCGCGCCAGCATCATCTGCCCTCAGGAGAAGGTTGAAATCAGTCACTTGGGCATGGCCGAGCAACCGATCAACAACGCTCCGCGTATCGGTGCCGCGCTGAGTCTCGACGAACTGGAGAAGGCGCACATCGGTGCAGTGCTCGCCACTGCCGACACCCTTGACCAGGCCGCCAAGACCCTGGGCATCGACGCGTCCACGCTGTATCGCAAACGCAAGCAATACAACCTGTGAGCAGCACCTTATGAAACTGGCGATGAAGCTGCGCACACGGTTGTTCCTCAGCATTTCGGCGCTGATCACAGTGGCGCTGCTAGGGCTGTTGCTGGGACTGGTCAGCGTAATGCAGATGGCCAACACCCAAGAACAATCCGTTCGCGACAACTTCGTGCTGCTGGACCTGGGCCTCAAGCTCCGTCAGACACTGGGCGACCAGTTGATGATCATGCTCGACGAAACCCCCAACCTGGCGGCGCTGGAAGCGTCCAAGCGCCAGTATTTCGAGTTGCTTGACGAAGGCATCGCTCAGGAACAGCGATCGGACGAACCCGCCACCAGCTTCAGCCGCGCCAGAGCCGACTACATCAGCTTTCTCGCGGCTTTCGATGCTTCTCTGCAGCAACCCAAACATCTTGCCAACATTCAGGCGCTCACCGATAAGTTCAACGTATTACGTGGAGGCTTGATCGAGGGCTATCGCCATGCCCTGAACAAAATCAGCGAAACCCAGGACCGCGCCCGCGAACGTGCCCTATTGATTTCAGGCCTGCTGGGGCTGGTGGGGCTGGCGGTGCTGATCATCGGCTTCGTGACGGCCCATGGCATCGCCCGGCGCTTTGGCGCGCCGATCGAGGCGTTGGTCGCGGCGGCTGACGATATAGGTCAAGGCAATTTCGAAGTGACGCTGCCAATCTCCTCGGCGGCGGAGCTGAACTTGCTGAGCCGGCGCTTCGGCATCATGGCCCAGGCGCTGCGCGAACATCAGGCGACCAATGTGGAGGAGCTACTCGCCGGCCAGCAACGCCTGCAAGCGGTACTCGACAGCATTGACGATGGCTTGTTGATGATTGACCGCCAAGGTCGGCTCGAGCATCTCAACCCCGTGGCGCAACGCCAATTGGGCTGGGACCAGGAGCGACTGGGACAAGGGCTCGGGGAAGCGCTTGGACGGGTCGAGCTGGACGACGAGTTGCAGCTGGTCCTGCGCGGCGGCACACAAGAACGGGCGCCGGACGACCTGAGCATCGAAGTCGATGGCGAGTCGCGTGTGCTGACCTACAGCCTCACGCCGGTCATCCATACCCAAGGGCAGATTCTAGGCGCGGTGATGGTGCTGCATGACGTCACCGAGCAACGCGCCTTCGAACGGGTGCGCAGTGAATTCGTCCTGCGGGCCTCCCACGAATTGCGCACCCCCGTGACGGGCATGCACATGGCCTTCGGGCTGCTGCAGGAGCGCGTGCATTTTCCTCGAGAGTCCCGTGAAGCGGATCTACTCAATACCGTCAACGAAGAAATGCAGCGGTTGATGCAGCTCATCAATGACTTGCTCAACTTCTCTCGCTACCAGAACGGCTTGCAGAAACTCACCCTGGCGCCATGCTCCATCGAAGAACTGTTGGAAGCCGCCAGGATGCGCTTTGCCGCACAAGCGCAAGCGAAAGGTATCGAATTACTCGTCGAGATCCAGGGTCCGCTGCCGCGCCTGCATGCCGATGCGGCGCAACTGGACCGAGTGCTGGACAACCTCATCGATAACGCGATGCGCCACACCAACGATGACGGCCAGATCCGATTGCAAGCCCGACGCCATGGCGAACGGGTAATCATCAGCGTCGAAGATAACGGCGAGGGGATTGCTTATGGCCAGCAAGGACGGATCTTCGAACCCTTCGTCCAGGTTGGGCGCAAAAAGGGCGGCGCCGGCCTCGGCCTGGCCCTGTGCAAGGAGATCGTCCAGCTTCACGGAGGACGTATGGGCGTGTACTCAAGGCCAGGGCAGGGCACCCAGTTCTACATGGCCCTGACGGTCTGAGGGCGCTTCACGCCTCGTCATCCATGCGTCGCCCGACCAGACGGCGACCGCGAGTGATCAATTCGATGAGCTGCACCGCGCTGAGCGCGTGGGCGAACAACCAACCCTGACCGAACTTCACGCCCTCGCTGCTCAAATAAGACGCCTGTGCCTCGTGCTCGATGCCTTCGGCGATAACCTTGAGCTCCAGCGCGTGGGCCATGCGGATGATGTGCGGGGCCACGCCACTGCTGGCGGCGTCGTGCCCCAGCGCGTCGATGAACGCCTTGTCGATCTTCAGGCAGTCCACCGGCAGTGTCTGCAAGTAAGCCAGGCTGCAATAGCCGGTGCCGAAGTCATCGATCAATACCTGATGCCCTACGTCGCGCAACGATTGCAGGTTATCGCGAGCGACGAGCACGTCGACCAGGCCACGCTCGGTGACTTCGAAGGCAATCTGGTGCGCCGACACACGATGCATCGCCAGTAGCCGGGCGATCACATCGCCGATGCGCGGCACCATCACGTCGCAGGCCGCCAGGTTCACGGAAATGTAGAGGTGCGGATTGGCCCGCAACAGCTGGCCCAACTGGTCGAACAACCGCTGGAGGACAAAATCGGTGATCTGGCGAATCTGCCCGGTGTCCTCCGCCATCGGAATAAACAGATCCGGGCTGGTCAGGGTGCCGTCCGGCCGGCGCCAGCGCAGCAAGGCCTCGGCGCCTACGCAGTTGCGGCTGTGCAGATCGAAGATCGGTTGATAGAGCACCTGCAACTCGCCGCGTCGGATAGCACCGTGCAACTCGGCATCCATGGACTGACGCTGGCGCGCGAGTAAAAAGACTTGGAAACCAATGCCCAGCCCCAGCACCAGGCTGATAGGCAGCATCCACCAGGCGTTGGCCGGAATGCGTACGCCGTTACGGGGCGCAATCAGCACCAATTGGTATTCCGGGTTATCGGTCGGCATTCGGTAGATCAACCGATGCTTGGTGACTTGCAAAGCATTTTTGCTTTTCGGTGGCCACGGCTCCGTCGGTGGCCAGCGCTGTTCGGTGCCTAGGACTGGAATGGCCCGCTCGCCAGCATCCAGGACGACGAGCAGGCTGCTGCCTGGCGGCAGGTCGACCACATCGGTCAGGTGGCCGCGAGACGTTGCCACTCGGAAATTTCCGCGCCCCAACATCAACGCAGCACGGTTCTCGTCGGGCTCCGTGGTGGTATTGAGCCAATAGCTGTAGGCGGGCCCCCGCAAGTCAGGCGCTCGTGCCAGCGACAAAGCGCTCTGGCGCGGACGACTGGAGCACATGCCGGAGCTGTCGATATAAGCCGCCTCGTAGACGAAGCGATAATTGAAACTCACCTGCTGCAAGGTGGCGATCATGTCGTCGTTACAGCCACGCAGCGGTTGTGCCTGCAGGTCATCGAGGCTTTCGCGCAGTTGGCCGAAAAGTTGTTCCAGGCGCTGCAGGAAACGCTCGCCTTGGGCATTCATCTGATCGCTTTCACGCTGTTGAATCTGTTGCATGACGACAAACAGGCTGCCCGCCAGCAACAACACGGTACTTAGGGCAGCCGCCGTCATCGCCAGGAAAATAGGGCGATGGAGCCAGCTCTGCAGGGTTTCGCGCGCAGCCGTCATCATCAGTAATCCGAAAGTTACCAATGAGTTATAGCTTCTGTTTTGGATTTGGTTCGATTAGTCAGACGAGCGTCATTATTTTGTCTGATTGAGCACCTGCAAAATCGCCGCGCTTTGCGCGTCTGGCGAGCCATCGAACCGGGCCGGCCGGTAGCGCATCTGGAAGGCGGCCAGTACCTCGTGGGTGGCGACATCCCATTCGCCGGTGCGAGGTGTCGGGTAGCCAAGGCGGGCCAGCTCGGCCTGGAACCAACTGGCGGCCGGCAACTGATCGCCATAGGCAGCCTGCTGGCGCGCGACCGCTCCCTCGTCCGGCCAGACGCCCAGGCCTGCCTGCGCGAGTCGCTTCCAGGGAAACAACGGACCGGGATCCAGCTTGCGGTTGGGGGCAATGTCGCTATGGCCAATGATATTGACCGGGTTGATCGCGTTACGCCGGGTGATGTCCTTGAGCAAGGCGATCAACGATTGCACCTGAGCTTCGCTGTAGGGGTACCAGAGGCGGCCGGTGGCCGTGTCGATATAGCCCGGATTGACGATCTCGATCCCAATGGAGCTGGAGTTGAGCCAGGTCCGGCCTTGCCACTCGCTTTCCCCGGCGTGCCAGGCGCGCCGGTTTTCGTCCACCAGCTTGTAGATGGTCGCGTCCTTATCGTCCCCTATCAGGTAGTGAGCGCTGACTTCGCCGTGGGTCAGCAGGGACAACGAACGTTCAAGCGAAGCCGAGGTGTAGTGCACCACGATGTATTGGGCACGGCTGTCGTGGTTGACCGATGGATGGCTGGTATCGAGCCGGGGGCCGCTCGCACAACCGGCCAGTAGGAGCAGCGAAGCAAGAAGCGGGATAAGTTTCATGGCAAAGAACATGCACGCAGGAAGAGATAATGCAACAGTGTAACGTATCACCTAGGGATGATCCGATGCCCTTAATAAAATGGAACAATTGCTCAGCCTAGCTCCACTCGGTTACGCCCGGCATTTTTTGCCCGATACAACGCCTCATCGGCTCGTTTGAGCACCAGCTCGCTGCGTTCCCCCGGCTTGAAGGCCGTCATGCCCATCGACACCGTGATTGTCACTGGCTCGCCCTTGAAATGAAACGGACAGGCCTCGATGGCCGCGCGCAATACCTCGGCCAGTTTTGCGCCGGCCGCGAGAGGCGTGTCTGGCACCAGCAGGACGAACTCCTCGCCGCCAAAGCGGGCGATGAAGTCACTACCGCGGATACGCTTGCGCAGGACCGAGGCAATGAGCTTGAGTACCCGGTCGCCGGCCAAGTGACCGTAGTTGTCATTGATCCGCTTGAAGTGATCGAGGTCGAGCATGGCGATCAACAGGCTATTGCCGTGCCGCTGCCACTGGTCGACTTCCCGTTCGAGACGCTCGCTCCAGGCTGCGCGGTTGGGCAGGCCGGTCAGCGGATCGATCAAGGCCTTTTGCCGCTGCTCCTCCAGGTTCTCGCGCACGATCAGAGCGTCCTGCTCCATCAACGCAACGCGCTCGGCCAGGCTTTTCAGGCGAATCGAAACGTCCTTCTCACGCTGGTCACGCTGCTTGCGATGTTCATCCATCGTACCCAGCAGCCCTTCCAAATGGTTTTCCAGCACTTGCTTGAGGCCTTCCAGGTCATCGGCTTGCTGCATGCTGCTCTGCAGGCCATCCACTTGCTCGCGGATCTGGTAGTCCATTTCCCTGGAGGCCGAAAGATTGTCGGCATGGTCATCGCTGGCGGCTTGCAGCGTGCTTTGGAATGACTCCAGACGATCGTTGAGTCGTTGCAGATAAGCTTCAAACTCGTGCTGGCCGCTGTCAGTGATCGCCAACATAAGCACCGCCAGATCGTCGAGGATCGGCAACAACTCATACCAGTTCAAACCGTTGCGCAAACGCTCTCGCATGGCTTGCGCCTGGGGCCGATGACGCTCGGGCAACGTCAGATCGCCAAGCAAGCCCAGCAGGGTGTCTTCGATATGCCTGGCGACCGAGCTGTAGGAGGGTTCCGGCGAGTCTGGCAGGGCGTAATGAGCCTCATCGGGATCGACCGATGCGGGGAGCTCGACGGGCTCTTCGACAGCAAGGGGTATTTCCTCAAGCGGCTGCGTTGACGCCTCTGGCACCAGCTCGTCCGGGTTTTCCAGCACGGTTCCGGGTTCGGCGTGCTCGGCGAGGACCGGGGATGGTTCGACGGCGGCCTGGGCTACCTGGGTGCTGGCTTCCGGCTCGGGCTGCGGTGCAGGCTCGTCTTGCGGTTCATCTGCCGGCTCCGTTACCGCGACCGGCCCCGTTTCTGGCACGGTGGCTGCGTGGTCTTGCTCCGCTAATGGGGTGGGGGCAGGTGCGATGGATACCGTCTCGACTGCCGGTTGCGCAGGCGCCAGCGCCTCGGCATCCGTCTCAGGCGTCGGGCTGGACCGGGCCGGCTCGGACGGCTGGGGCTGGACGGGCACCTCATCGTGACCGTGCCCACCGAACAGCCGTTGCAGCAGACCGGGCCGGCTCGGCTGATCCGGCGTTTCCAGCGCGCTCAGCGCCTTGCCCTGCAAGCCGCTCAATTCGCTGAGCAATAATGGGATTTCCCGCGCCTGGCCGACCCGGGCGTCCAATTGCTTGGAGAACTTCTTCAATGGCCGGCTGACTTCCTTAGGCAGCGGCAAGGATTGCAACTGGGCGACCAACGCGGTCAACGCGGCGCTCATTTGGTCCACACGCGTCTCGCGACGCTGTTCGGAATCGAGTACGGCTTTCTCCAGGCGCGGCAGCAAGGCGGCGAGGGCGGCGTCCATGTCGTCGGTGCGCACCACCTCGCGCATCTCTTTCATGCACTGGTCTACGGCCCGGTCGGTACCCTCGGCGGCCAAGGTGCTGCGCACCAGGCCTCGACGCAGCAAGTCGAGCCGAGCGTCCCAGCGGCGCTCAAGCTTTTCCTGTTGTTCGATGCTCTTGAGGTACTTCTCTCTCCAGCGTTCGGCGTCGTCGCTCATTCATCGGGTCCGCAAGGGGAAGGACTCAGCGCAGGGAATGCGTCGGCCGTGAGCGAACCCGGCAGACGTATCTCGACCGCGACCGGCAGGTGATCGGAAATGGGCTGGGCCAATACTTCGACGCGTTCGAGGGTCAAGGTCGGGCTCAGCAGGATATGGTCCAGGCAGCGCTGGGGGCGCCAGCTGGGAAACGTGGCTTCGAGCTGCGGGGCGAGCAGGCCAAGGTCGCGCAGAGGCGACGTCTGGAGCAAGTCATTGGCGTGGGTGTTCATGTCGCCCATCAGCACCTGGTGCTTGTAGCCGCCGATCAGTTCGCGAATGTAGGCCAACTGCATCGTTCGGGTGCGAGCCCCGAGAGCCAAGTGCATCATCACCACAATCAGCGCCTCCGGACCTTCGCCGAAGCGCGCCAGGATCGCTCCACGCCCCTTGGGGCCTGGTAGCGGATGGTCTTCGATCGCCCACGGTCGCAGGCGACTCAGCACGCCGTTGCTGTGCTGGCCGAGCCGGCCGAGGTTGCGATTGAGTTGTTGGTACCAGTAGGGGAACGCACCAAGATGGGCAAGGTGTTCGACTTGATTGATGTAGCCGGAGCGCAGGCTTCCGCCATCGGCTTCCTGCAAGGCAACCAGATCGAAGTCTTTCAGCAGGTCGCCTATCTTTTGCAGGTTACCGGCGCGTCCCGTATGGGGTAGCAGATGTTGCCAGCCCCGGGTCAGGTAGTGCCGGTAGCGCTCGGTGCTGATGCCGACCTGGATATTAAAACTGAGCAACCGCAGGCGGCTGTCCGCCGGCAGGCCCGTGGAGGCGACATGGTGCTCGTTGACCCGCGGTTCGTGCAGGCCAACGATGCGCTCGGTACTCCAGCGGGCCATGGCCGTGGGCCGGGCTTAGTTGGCAGCAGCCTTGGTGGCCGCTCGCTCTTTGGCGATCAGCGTGTCCGCCAGTTGCAGCGCTTCGTTCGCGCCGCCAGCGGAGCCGATGTCAAAGCGGTATTTGCCATTGACGACCATGGTCGGTACGCCGGTGATTTCGTATTTCTTCGCCAGCTCACGGGCCTTCTTGATCTGTCCCTGAATAGCAAAGGAATCAAACGTGGCCAGGAACTTATCCTTGTCGACGCCCTGGGTTGCGAGGAACTCAGCCATGTCTTCTTTCTTGGTGAGCTTCTTGCCTTCTTTCTGGATCGCGTTGAACACCGCAGCGTGAACCTGATGCTCGACGCCCATGGCCTCGAGGGTCAGGAACATCTGGCCGTGAGCGTCCCATGGGCCGCCGAACATGGCGGGAATGCGCACGAAATTCACGTCCGAAGGCAGCTTTTCAGCCCATGGATTGATCACAGGCTCGAATGCGTAGCAATGCGGGCAGCCGTACCAGAACAGCTCCACGACCTCGACCTTGCCAGGCACTGCTACCGGCACGGGGTTGGCCAATTCGACATAAGGCGCGGCGGGTGCTTCAGCTGCTTGGGCAGTCACGCCGAACAGGCTGGCGGCGACGAGCGCGGCGCTGATGATCAGATTACGCATGCTTTACTCCTGGACAAATGAGGTGGCCTCGCGAGGCGTGTTTTTCAGACAGGGCCCGGCGGGTTCAGTTTCGCTAGTGTAACGGCAGCGGCCACAAAAAAGGGCGGCCAAAGCCACCCTTTTGATGTTTGCATCGATAGATTAATCGGGCGTTAACGTTGCAAGAGATGTCCCCCTTGCAACGGCCTCAGTGCAGGCCCTGGATGTAGCTGGAAACGGCCGCGATGTCTTCGTCGCTCAGCTTGCGAGCAATCGTACGCATGGTCATCGCGTCGCCATCGTTGGCGCGACCACCTTCTTCCTTGCGGAAATCGGTGAGTTGCTTGGTGATGTACTGGGCATGCTGGCCGCCCAGGTGTGGGAAACCGGCAGCGGCATTGCCCTTGCCGTCAGGGGAGTGGCACCCGGTGCAGGCTGGGAGGCCTTTTTCCAGGTTGCCACCGCGGAACAGCGCTTCGCCGCGAGCCACTAGTTTTGGATCGGCGGCGCCGACGCTGCCCTTCTGGCTGGCGAAATACGCCGCGAGGTCCGCCAGATCCTGATCGTTCAGGTTGTTCAGCAGGCCGGTCATTTCCAGGACGACACGCTTGCCATCCCTGATTTCCTTCAGCTGCTTGGTCAGGTAGCGCTCACCCTGGCCCGCCAGTTTTGGAAAGTTGGGCGCCATGCTATTGCCATCCGGACCGTGGCAGGCCCCGCATACGGCCGCTTTCGCCTGACCGGCGGCGGCATCGCCAGCGGCGTGGGCTACGCCGGTTATCCCCAAGGTCAACAGCAGACTCACGATCAGTTTGTTCATCAGCTAATCCAACTACGGCTAAGGGTTAAGAGTTATGGACCGGGCTTACTCGCTCATCCACTGGATGATGGCTTGGTAATCCTCGGCACTGCAGTCCATGCACAAACCACGCGGCGGCATCGCCTTGAAACCCTGGGTCACGTGTTGCACCAGCGTCCCCATACCTTTCGCCAACCTCGGCGTCCAAGCTTCCTGGTCACCCTTGCGAGGCGCCATGGGTAGTTGGCCGGAATGACAGGCACCACAAACACGGTTGTACACAGCTTCCGGATCCTGTGTAGCCTGAGCGCTGTAAAGCGGCATCAAGACACCGGCAGCTAGCAGCCATTTCGTCATAAAACGACCTTTTCAGGGTTGGGAACGAGCTGCGTTCTGATGCGCAATTCAGGTCTATCGCTCCCGTGAGCTTCATCCTACGCTGGGACAAAGCGCACACAAAATCTGCGGCATTATATACTGGCGTCACTGAAACGGAAACGACACAGCTTGCCGCGTCCATTCCCGACGCCGCCCACATCGGAAATCCCATGCAACTGAAGAACCCCATCCTTGGCCTGTGCCAACAGTCCACCTTCATGCTCAGCGCTGCCAAAGTCGATCAATGCCCTGACGACGAAGGTTTCGAAGTGGCTTTCGCCGGACGTTCCAACGCTGGCAAGTCCAGCGCGCTGAACACCCTGACCCATGCAAGCCTGGCGCGCACCTCGAAAACCCCGGGTCGCACACAGCTCTTGAACTTCTTCAAGCTAGACGATGAACGCCGTTTGGTCGACCTGCCGGGCTACGGTTATGCCAAGGTGCCAATCCCGCTCAAACAGCACTGGCAACGTCACCTGGAAGCTTACCTGGGTAGCCGCGAGAGTTTGAAAGGCCTGATTCTGATGATGGATATCCGCCATCCGATGACCGACTTCGACCTGCTGATGCTCGATTGGGCCGTTGCCAGCGGCATGCCGATGCACATCTTGCTGACCAAGGCCGACAAGCTCACTTACGGCGCGGCAAAGAACACCCTGCTCAAAGTGCAATCGGAGATCCGTAAGGGTTGGGGCGACACGATTACTATCCAGTTGTTCTCTGCCCCCAAGCGCATGGGGCTGGAAGAGGCCTACACGGTATTGGCCGATTGGATGGAGCTGGCGGACAAGGGCGGCGAGGCGGCTGAATAGCCAAATCGCAGGCAAAAAAAACCCCGGACTTCGTATGGGGAGGGGGAAGTTCGGGGTCCAAGTTCCGGACCGCTAGGGCGGGGTCCAGATATCTGCCAACACTTAACACAACATAGGAGCATTGAAGGGCTTCACCAGCCATTCAGAATCTCTGAGTGGTAATTCACAACTTTAGTTCAGATTATTTTGGAAATAACTGTAGGAAATTTCAGAGCTAACGAGGCCACGCCTGGGTTTGCGGTGATTCAATGCGGTATCGATTGCCTGGGCTGACGCTATCGCGAGCTTGCTCGCGATAGCCATATCCCTATCCTGACACCAATCCCCTGTGGCGAGGGAGCTTGCTCCCGCTGGCCTGCGCCGCAGGCCCGTGCATTTTCCAGTAGACCGCATCGCCCGGTTTACGACTGCTGCGCAGCCGAGCGGGAGCAAGCTCCCTCGCCACAAGAGCTCGGAGGTCTCAGCACGAAAGAATCAGTGTGCCTCGTCCCAGTTATTGCCCACGCCCACCTCCACCAGCAGCGGGACGTCCAGCGAGGCCGCGGCGCTCATGTGCTGGCGGATTTCCACACTCACCTGGTCGACCAGGTCTTCACGCACTTCCAGCACCAGTTCGTCGTGGACCTGCAGGATGACTTTCGCATCCAGCCCTGACGCGCTCAGCCAGCCATCCACGGCAACCATGGCTTTCTTGATGATGTCGGCCGCCGTGCCTTGCATCGGCGCGTTGATGGCGGTGCGCTCGGCGCCTTTGCGCAGGGCCGGGTTTTTCGCGTTGATGTCCGGCAGGTACAACCGGCGACCGAAAATGGTTTCGACGAAACCTTGTTCGGCGGCCTGTGCGCGGGTGCGCTCCATGTACTCCAGCACACCGGGATAACGGGTGAAGTAGCGATCGATGTAAGCCTGGGACTGCTTGCGATCGACACCGATCTGCTTGGCCAGGCCGAAGGCGCTCATGCCGTAGATCAAACCGAAATTGATTGCCTTGGCGCTGCGTCGTTGATCATGGGTCACCGCCTCCAGCTCTACGCCGAACACTTCGGCAGCAGTGGCGCGGTGCACGTCCAGGTCGTTGCGAAAGGCATGGAGCAGCCCTTCATCCTTAGCCAGGTGCGCCATGATCCGCAGCTCGATCTGCGAGTAGTCCGCCGCCAACAGCTTGTAGCCTTTGGGCGCGACGAATGCCTGACGAATCCGACGGCCTTCCGCGGTACGGATAGGAATGTTCTGCAGGTTCGGGTCTATGGATGACAAGCGCCCGGTCGCGGCGACGGCCTGCTGGTAGTTGGTATGGACGCGTCCGGTGCGGCTGTTGATCTGCTCCGGCAGGCGATCGGTGTAGGTGCTCTTGAGCTTGCTCAACGAGCGATACTGCATCAGCACCTTTGGCAGCGGGTAATCCTGCTCCGCCAGCTCGGCAAGCACTGCTTCGGCGGTCGATGCCTGGCCCTTGGCGGTTTTGCTGAGCACCGGCAAGCCGAGCTTTTCGTACAGGATCACGCCCAATTGCTTGGGCGAGCCCAGGTTGAATTCCTCACCGGCAATGGCAAACGCCTCACGCTCCAGCGCCACCAATTTGTCACCCAGCTCGACACTCTGTACACCGAGCAGGTTGGCATCCACCAGCGCCCCTTGGCGCTCGATGCGCGCCAGGACCGGCATCAACGGCATTTCGATCTCGTTGAGCACCTTGCCCAGGCTTGGCGTGACGGCCAGTTTTTCTTGCAAGGCCTGGTGCAGGCGGAAGGTCACGTCGGCGTCTTCGGCCGCGTACGGGCCCGCCAGCTCAAGTGAAATCTGGTCGAAGCTCAGCTGTTTGACGCCTTTGCCGGCGATGTCCTGGATATCGGTCTTGCTTTGCCCCAGATATTTCAGCGCCAGGCTGTCCATATCGTGACGGGTCGCCGTGGAATCCAGTACGTAGGACTCCAGCATGGTGTCGAAGACGATGCCCTGCACCAGGATGCCGTTGTTTTGGTCGCCATCGATGGCGCAATTAGCCAGGATGTTGGTTTCGAACTTGGCATGCTGACCGACTTTGAGCTTGTGCGGATTTTCCAGCAAAGGCTTGAGCGCCTTGAGCACTGTGTCGCGATCCAATTGCTCCGGCACGCCCATGTAGGAATGGGTCAGCGGGATGTAGGCCGCCTCGAAAGGGGCCACGGAGAACGACAACCCCACCAGTTGAGAATGCTGCGCATCCCCACCATTGGTTTGTGTCACCAGGGAAAACAGCGGCGCCTGCTCCAGCTTCGCCAGCCACGCATCGAAGCTGGCCTGATCAAGGATGACCTCGTACTTCTTCTCGATACCCGCCGCCGGCTCTTCGGTGACTTCCACGATATCCTGGCCGGCACGCTTGGCGTCGCGCTGGTTCTCTTCGAACCAGCTCTTGAATTCCAGCAGCGTATACAACTCGGCGAGCTTTTCGTGATCCGGCGAGCCCATCTGCAGGTCGTCAAGGCCGATATCCAGGGGCACGTCTGTCTTGATGGTCGCCAGTTCGTAGGAAAGAAACGCCATTTCCTTGTGTTCTTCCAACTTGGCAGCCAACGTCTTGGCGCCGCGAATCGGCAGCGTGGCAACGATGTCCAGTTGCGCATACAGCTCGGTCAGGCCGCCGTTGACGCCTACCAACAGGCCGGACGCGGTCTTCGGTCCGATACCCGGAACGCCCGGGATGTTGTCGGAAGAATCGCCCATCAACGCCAGGTAATCGATGATCTGCTCTGGAGCGACGCCAAACTTCTCCTTCACGCCAGCCACGTCCAGCGCACTACCGGTCATCGTATTGACCAAGGTAATGTGCCCATCGACCAGTTGCGCCATGTCCTTGTCGCCAGTGGAGATCACCACGGGCCGGTCGGCGGCGGCACTGCTACGGGCCAGGGTGCCGATCACGTCGTCGGCTTCGACGTTGTCCACGCATAGCAGTGGGAAACCCAGGGCCTTGACGCTGGCGTGCAGCGGTTCGATCTGCACGCGCATGTCGTCGGGCATGCTTGGGCGGTTGGCTTTATATTCAGCGTACAGCGCATCGCGAAATGTCCCACCCTTTGCGTCGAATACCACCGCGAATGGGCTGTCCGGATACTGCTTGCGCAGGCTCTTGAGCATGTTCAGCACGCCCTTGACCGCACCGGTCGGCAGGCCTTTGGAGGTGGTCAGCGGTGGCAGCGCGTGAAAGGCGCGGTACAGATAAGAAGAACCGTCCACCAGGACGAGGGGGGCTTGGCTCATGAGCAGGATCAACCTTTTCGGCGGGTCCGGGGCTAGAATAGCGGGACCGTTGACGACAAAGGGACAAGGTTATCATGCGTACACTAAATCGCCTGTTACTCGCTGGTTTGTTTGCATTCACCCCGATAGCCGTCATGGCGGCGGATGACGCTCCCTCGGCGGACCCGGATGTCACCATCCGCACCGAAGGCGATAAAACCATCCAGGAATATCGGCAAAACGGCTTTTTGTACGCGATCAAGGTCACGCCCAAGAACGGCAAGCCTTATTTCCTGGTACGCGCCGACGGCACCGATGCAAATTTCATCCGCTCGGACCAGCCGGATATGCTGATCCCTTCGTGGAAAATCTTTGAGTGGTAATGCCGCTCTCGACTTCAACCGGCGCTCGCTGAAGAGCGCCCGTACTGGCAGTTTTAACCATGTCTGTGTTCACGCCCCTGGCTCGGCCCGAGCTGGAAACCTTTCTCGCCCCTTACGGGCTCGGCCGCCTGCTTGACTTCCAGGGGATCGCCGCTGGCAGCGAAAACACCAATTTTTTCATCAGCCTTGAGCGGGGCGAATTCGTCCTGACCCTGGTCGAGCGCGGCCCGGTGCAGGAAATGCCGTTCTTCATCGAGCTGCTGGACGTGCTGCACGACGCCAACCTGCCGGTGCCCTACGCACTGCGCACCACCGACGGCATTGCGTTGCGTGAACTGGCCGGCAAACCGGCACTGCTGCAACCGCGCCTGGCCGGCAAGCACATCAAGCAGGCCAATTCGCAGCACTGCGCGCAAGTCGGCGAATTGCTCGCACACCTGCACCTGGCGACACGCGACAAAATGATCAAGCGCAAGACCGATCGCGGCCTCGACTGGATGCAGGAGGAGGGTGCCAAGCTGTTGTCGCGCCTCGATGCCGAAGCCCGTCGGCTGCTGGAAACAGCGCTGGACGAGATCTCGCTGCAAAAGGTCGGCATCCTCGCGCTGCCTCGCGCCAACATCCACGCGGACCTGTTCCGCGACAACGCGATGTTCGAAGGCACGCACCTGACCGGATTGATCGATTTCTACAACGCCTGCTCCGGGCCGATGCTTTATGACGTCGCCATCGCCTTGAATGACTGGTGTTCGGACGATGACGGCGTGCTCGACGGTCCCCGGGCAAGAGCACTGCTGGGGGCCTACGCCGCGCTACGGCCGTTCACCGCCGCCGAGGCGCAGCTGTGGCCGACCATGCTGCGCGTGGCGTGCGTGCGGTTCTGGTTGTCGCGGTTGATCGCCGCCGAATCGTTTGCCGGGCAGGATGTGTTGATTCACGATCCCATGGAGTTCCAGCAGCGCTTGGCGCAGCGGCAGACGGTTCATGCGTTGTTGCCGTTCGCCCTATAACAGCAGGCCGGCGCGAAGGCTTTTGTGGCGAGGGAGCTTGCTCCCGCTCGGTTGCGCAGCGACCGCAAGATTTTTAGGGCCGCTTCGCGCGCCCAGCGGGAGCAAGCTCCCTCGCCACAAGAGCAGTGGGGTTACAACGACTCCAGACACCCCGCCAGATCATTGCCCAACTTTTCCAACAGCTGCTCATATCCTTGCGCCGTCGCCGGGGTGTAGCCGCCCAGTGCGTCCAGCTCCGCCAGTTTCACCGGCAACCCGGCCACCAGGGTTTCGGCCAGGCGCGGGCGCAACGGCGGCTCGCTGAAGACGCAGGTCTTGCCTACCGCTTGCAAGCGCGTGCGCATCGCCGCCACATGCTGGGCTCCGGGCTGCACTTCGGCGGCCACGGCGAACACACCGGCGTGCTTGAGGCCGTAAGTGTCTTCGAAATAATCGAACGCCTCGTGAAAGACAAAATAAGGTTTGCCCGCGACCCCGGCCAGGCGGGCCTTGAGGCGTGTATCCAACGCATCGAGACGCTGGTTGAAGCCCTTGAGATTGCCTTGGTAACGGGCAGCGTTCGCCGGATCCGCAGCGCTCAGGTCAGCCGCCATCCTGGCGGCGATCACCCGCGCATTGTGCGGCGAAAGCCACAGGTGGGCATCCACGGTGCCGGGGCGGTGGTCGTGATCGTGGTCATCGCCCTGATCATGGTCATGATCCTCGTGGGACGCGCTGTCATCGGCGAAATGACGCAACTTGAGCCCCGGCAAGTCCTGGACCGCGATGGAAGGCAAGGTACGACCATTCAGCACACGCGGTAGGAAACCTTCCATGTCTGGGCCGATCCAGTAGAGCAAATCCACCGATTGCACCTTGCGTACATCGGATGGCCGCAACGCATAGTGATGGGGCGAAGCCCCCGGCGGTAGCAATACCTGCGGAACGGCCACGCCGTCCTGCACCGCGGCGGCAATCAATTGCAGCGGCTTGATGCTGGTGAGTACCTTGACGTCCGCCTGGACCGGGCCGATCAGCAGAAAACTTGCGACAAAAGCGACAAAGAGCGAAAAAATTCGGGACACGATGACCACTCGGAGAGACGAGAACGGGTAACATAATAACGTCTCTCACCAAACTCGTCGCTGCCCATGCCTATCACACCCCTTGCCAGTCGTCCCCACGATCACTCCCACTGCGTGCACAGCGCACTGTCCGAGGCCGACGCCATCTGCGCGCGCCAAGGGTTGCGCCTGACCGCCCTGCGTCGGCGCGTACTGGAGTTGGTCTGGCAAAGCCACAAGCCGCTGGGTGCATATGACATCCTCGCGGTGCTCAGCGAGCAGGACGGCCGACGGGCCGCGCCGCCGACCGTCTACCGTGCGTTGGACTTCCTGCTGGAAAACGGCTTGGTGCATCGCATCTCGTCGCTGAATGCCTTCGTCGGCTGCAACCACCCGGAGCACGCCCACCAGGGCCAGTTCCTGATCTGTCGCGAATGTCATGCGGCGATCGAGCTTGAACAAAAGTCCATCAGCGACGCGATCATCGCCAGCGCCAGGGAGGTCGGCTTCGTGGTCGACACCCAGACCGTCGAAGTGGTCGGTCTCTGCTCCGGCTGCCAGGGGGCCTGATGAGCAACGCGTTGATCCGCCTCGACCAGGTGGCCGTGACGTTCGCCGGGCAGAGCGTGCTGGACAACATCCATTTAAGCGTCGAACCGGGGCAGATCGTGACCTTGATCGGCCCCAACGGCGCCGGCAAGACCACCCTGGTGCGCGCCGTGCTGGGTTTGCTCAAGCCAAACAGCGGCAGCGTCTGGCGCAAACCCAAGTTGCGCGTCGGCTACATGCCGCAAAAACTCCACGTCGATCCGACGTTGCCGCTTTCGGTCCTGCGCTTCCTGCGCCTGGTGCCAGGCGTCGATCGCGAGCGAGCCTTGGCGGCGCTGAAGGAAGTCGGCGCCGAGCAAGTGATCGACAGCCCGGTGCAAAGTGTTTCCGGGGGCGAGATGCAGCGTGTATTGCTGGCCCGGGCCCTGCTGCGCGAGCCGGAGTTATTGGTGCTCGACGAGCCCGTGCAAGGCGTCGATGTCGCGGGACAGGCCGAGCTATACAGCTTGATCACCCGCCTGCGCGACCGCCATGGTTGCGGCGTGTTAATGGTCTCCCACGATCTTCATTTGGTCATGAGCACCACCGACCAAGTGGTGTGCCTCAACCGCCACGTCTGCTGCTCCGGCCACCCCGAACAAGTCAGCGGTGATCCAGCATTCGTCGAACTGTTCGGAAAGAACGCACAGAGCCTGGCGATTTATCACCACCACCATGACCATGCCCATGACCTGCACGGTTCGGTGGTCAGCGCCCCTTCTGCTTCCAATCATGTTCATGGAGACGGCTGCAAGCATGGCTGATTTTCTATTGTATGCCCTGCTTGCAGGCTTGGCCCTCGCGCTCGTGGCTGGTCCATTGGGCTCGTTCGTGGTCTGGCGGCGCATGGCATATTTTGGCGACACCTTGTCCCATGCGGCGCTCTTGGGCGTGGCCCTGGGTTTCCTGCTGGACGTCAGTCCCGCAGTGGCCGTTACCGTCGGCTGCCTGTTGCTGGCGGTGGTGCTGGTGACCCTGCAACAGCGCCAGCCGCTGGCGTCCGACACGTTGCTGGGCATCTTGGCCCCCAGCACCCTGTCCTTGGGATTGGTGGTGCTGAGCTTCATGCGTGACGTCCGTATCGACCTGATGGCCTATCTGTTCGGTGACCTGCTGGCGATAAGCCCGGCGGATCTCTCTTGGATCCTCGGCGGCAGCGCGGCGGTATTGGCGTTGCTCGTGGCGCTGTGGCGTCCGCTGCTGGCGGTCACGGTCCATGAGGAGCTGGCGCGGGTCGAAGGTTTGCCCGTGGTGGGCCTGCGTTTGGCGCTGATGCTGTTGATCGCGGTTGTCATTGCGGTGGCGATGAAGATCGTCGGTGTGTTGCTGATTACTTCGTTGCTGATCATTCCGGCGGCTGCGGCACAGCGTCACGCTCGCTCGCCCGAGCAGATGGCCCTGGGCGCGAGCCTGCTGGGCATGCTCGCCGTATGTGGCGGGCTGGCACTTTCATGGTTCAAGGACACCCCGGCCGGCCCGTCCATCGTGGTCAGCGCCGCGGCGTTGTTTCTGCTGAGTTTTGTCCTACCCCGTCGAGGGGTGTAGACTTGCTCGCTTTTTGCGCAAATAGAGAGTCGCAGGAATGAAGCCGTTCGCCTCCCGTTATCTGCTCCTTGTCGCGTTTTCCCTGCTGGGCGCCTGCCAGAGCACGCCGCCGGTCACCCAAGCCCCTGATACGCGGGGTCCGGCCCTCGCGCAGCTGCAACAGAGTCTGGCCGGCAATGAATTGGCCACCGCCGAAGATCAATTGGCAACGTTGCAGGCTCAATCGCCGGAAGACCCATCGTTGGAGCCTTACCAGCGTCAACTGGCCGAGGCGTACTTGCGCCGTAGCCAGATCGATCTGCAGAAAGGCGATGTAAACGCCGCCGCCACGGCCCTTAGCCGAGCTCGCGCCCTGATGCCAAAGGCGCCGGCGCTTACCGGCGAAGTCAACAGCGCGATTGCCGAAGCGCGTAAAGCCGACCTGGAAAAAGCCGAGGCCGATCTCAAGGCCGCCGAAGCCAAGCCGGTCGCCAAAATGATCGATCCGAGCGCACCCAGCACAACAGTCGCGTTGAATCTAGGTGATATTCGGCAAATGCGTCATCAACTGGACGCCATCGCCGCAGATACTGTGAATTTCAAGTGTGATGTCAGCATCCAGGTGCCGCGCACCGATGATTACCCTTGGTTGGCGACATTGCTGAGCAAACGAGTCAAGAAGCTAGATCCTGGGTTCGATCTGAAACTGCGCAAGCAAATTTTGCGCAACGTGCCTGCGCAGTTGGTTCTAACTCCGCGCAAGCCCTGAAAAAGCCTCGTCGGAACGCTGCCCGTAGCACGCTCGCTTCCCATGAGTTTAGTGAACGACTACTAACCCCCGTGGGAGCGAGCTTGCTCGCGATAGCGTCCCGGCGGACAACAAATTTCCTTTAGGCCGGAACCGCCTTGGCCTTAGCCTCCCGCGCCCAAACCCGATGTTGAGCAATCGCGTCAAAAAACGCCTGGAACTTGCTCGCGTCAGCATCCGGAATCAACCCTGCGTCCGCCTCTAGCTTCAACAACACCAACAACTGCCGGGCTTCGCCATGCAGCGCAATGGCCTTGAGGTGTTTGTAAGCTTCCAACAGGTAGTGCAACGCCACCCCATCGGCACTCAAGGCTTTGATCGACTCCACGCCACCCGGTACAAACACCGCGTCGAAGGCAATCGACGGCAGGCCTTCCATCGAAGCATCCACCGGCAGCGTTTGTCCGTTGGCCGCCGTCACCGGAGCGGACGTCGGACCAAGGATCTTCGCGTGGGCGCCTTCTGCCTCCAGCGCCTTTTTGAGCGCATCGATGATCGCGCCGTCGACGCCATTCGCCACCAACACCGCGACCTTGCGCGTCTTGATGTCGCCGGATAGCAGGTTCGCCTGGCTCAATGCCGGGGACTGCTGCAACGAAGGCGTCGGAACATCGACCGTACACGCGGTGGGTGCCGGCAAGCCGAGGTTTTTCGCAACGCGCCCGGCCAACTCCAGATCGATATTGGCGAGAATCTCGTTTACCTGCCTCGCCCTGATGAACTCGCGCTCCACCTTGCCCAGCTCGAAGCTATAGGCCGCGATAATGTGCTCTTGTTCGTGGGCGCTCATGCTCTTGTAGAACAGCCGAGCCTGGGAGAAATGATCACCGAACGAATCGCTGCGCTGGCGGATCTTGTGGGCGTCGATACGCTCCGGATAGCTTTCGAAACCGCCATCTTGAGGACCTGGCGGGGTTTCCTTCGGCCAGCCACCGTCGATGGAGTTCGGCTCGTAGGACGCGCGCCCTTTATCGATGGTGGTGCGGTGCATCGCATCACGTTGGCCGTTGTGCACGGGCGTGATGGCGCGATTAATAGGCAGCTCATGAAAATTCGGGCCGCCGAGTCGGCTGATCTGCGTATCGGTGTATGAAAACAGCCGTCCTTGCAGCAATGGGTCGTTGGTGAAGTCGATGCCCGGCACGATATGTCCTGGGCAGAACGCAATCTGCTCCACCTCGGCGAAGAAGTTGTCCGGGTTGCGGTTCAATACCATCTTGCCCAACGGGGTGATGGGCACAAGTTCTTCTGGGATGATCTTGGTCGGGTCGAGCAAGTCGAAGTCGAATTTATGCTCGTCTTCCTCGGCAACGATCTGAACGCCGAACTCCCACTCGGGGTAGTCGCCCATCTCGATGGATTCCCACAGATCGCGACGATGATAATCGGTGTCCTTGCCTGCAAGCTTCTGGGCTTCGTCCCACACCAGGGAACAAGTGCCCGCCTTGGGCCGCCAGTGGAATTTGACGAAGCTGCTGCGCCCTTCAGCGTTGATCATACGGAAGGTGTGCACGCCAAAACCCTGCATCGTGCGCAGGCTCTTTGGAATCGCCCTGTCGGACATGGCCCATATCACCATGTGAGCAGATTCCGGAACCAATGAGACAAAATCCCAAAAGGTGTCGTGGGCCGAGCCACCGGTGGGGATTTCGTTATGGGGCTCGGGTTTCACCGCGTGGACAAAATCTGGAAATTTCACCGCGTCCTGGATGAAAAATACCGGCATGTTGTTGCCCACCAGGTCGAAGTTGCCCTCGTCGGTGAAAAATTTCACGGCAAAACCGCGCACGTCCCGTACGGTGTCACCGGAACCGCGTGGACCCTGCACGGTGGAAAAACGCACGAACACAGGCGTTTTTTTATTGGGGTCTTGCAGGAAACCAGCCTTGGTCAGGGCCGCATGTGATTCATAGGCCTGAAAGTAGCCATGGGCACCGGTCCCGCGGGCATGGACGATGCGCTCCGGGATCCGCTCATGGTCAAAGTGCGTGATTTTCTCACGCATGATGAAATCTTCCAGCAACGATGGCCCACGGGCGCCGGCACGCAGGGTGTTCTGGTTATCGGCGATTTTTACGCCCTGGTTTGTGCGCAGCGCCTGTTCCGTGGCATCGGAGCGAAACTGCTCCAGGCTTTCGAGCTTGGCGTTGGTGTTGGTGCGATCCAAGGTATCGGTCCCGGCCAATTGGCTCTTGTCGTCCTTGGGTGGGTGAGTACTCATCAGGCATGAACTCCTCGTTTCGATCCTTGAAGGCAGGATCTTGGGGACAAAGCCGGGATAGGTATCCGGGCATAGGGAGTGACCTAAGTAGTGACTGATCAGGATCAGAGCCGTTCCGTTCTGTTTGCACCTACTGAATCGATGGCCTCGCGCAGGGTCACTCGTAACCCTGCGCAAGCGATACCAACCGAGTCGTCACCTTTTATCACGGTCCGATTGGCCTGGATTCAGTTCAGATGCCGTCGCGCAAAATCTCGATGCGCCACCGCTGGCGTGTGTCGACGCCTTGGTAGCGCTCGACCCACTCCGGACTGATCTGTGGCGAAGGGCCCAAATGGTTGGGCATAACGTCGTGAAGAGAAGGGGCCCGCGGGTAGCTCGCCCAGGGGATGTTCAGTGGGTTGAAGGAGTTCTTGGGCGTACTTTGGAAGTGCATCGAATCATCCGGAATAACCTTCACTCGATTGTTTTCCGAATACAGTAGCCACTCTCGGTTATATAACGAATGCAGCCGGTCGGCTTGCCATTCCCATTGTTGCCGGTTGTCCAATGCACATCGGGCTGTCACCATCGAGCCGTCAGTTTCGCGGACGCTCAAGCATCGATTAGTTGCCCTGTTGACATATCGACTCTCGGAGTCGAAACCCCACAGCTGTTTCGTATCGGAGGCCATGCAGGATTGAAGGCTGACGCTGGCGTCAAGGTTTTCAGATAGACATCTTCCAGCCCCCTCGGCAGAGCGAATCAATACGGTCATCTCACGAGTCAAGAAAGGATTGTTCAAATCCAGCGTGTACGTTTCCTCAGCATTAAATACATCCGTTACTCGGCGGCTCCTGACCTGGGTTCTGTCCCACCACCATTCGGAACGGCCAAGATCGTAACCGCCACCAACGCTGACAGTTGCGAAACCCGTATAAGAGCCTGGCAATTCCCATAACGAATAGTTTTCAAACGATGCGGAACGCATCATAGGCGTCATCCTGTCTTCGGTTAATTCCGGAAGCTGACTGGTTGTCCGCCGGATCAAGACGTTTCTGAGCTGGGAATCTATGGGCGCGATCCACGTAACTTTCGGATCATCACCCAGTTCTTGTAACAACGCGTAGTCCCTGAATGTGAAAGTGGTAGTTTTCGAATGAGAATAATTAAATCCGAAGTTCACATTGAACGGTGACTTTGCGGCGTAGCTAATATTTTCCGCTCTGGTTGCGCCAAACTCACTGCCTAATGTTCCACCAATGGCGAGGCCCGTGGCCTGAGTTTCCGAATAGGTAAATTCAGTTCTTGAGTCGCTCGGAGGCGCCGATTTCACAAGTGTTGGCGTGTCGGTCGGCGTCGTCACCTGATGGCTGAAACGGTAAGCATGCGGTAAATAGGCTCCCCACAGGTTAAGCCCGGTACCCCCCGTACCTCCGATGACTATCCCGTTCTTCGAGGAATGTACGGTGGTCGGGGACGTCGTTATCGAAATGAATTTTTTATCTTGGCTCCGCTCCGCGCTCCTGACCACGTCAATGTTTACAACAGAAGTCATTTCCCGGGTAGGACTTCGTAAATTAATATTGTAGGTCAATTTGGGCAGGCCAATATATTCTTCTTCTGTCGCGGTCATTCGCCGTTTCAGGCTACGTTCCGACAACAGCGACCTGGCCGCTTCCATGACGCTATCGTCCTCATAGCCTTCCAGTCGAAACACCTCAACGGTACTCTTGCTCTCGCGGCTAAATAAAGCATAGCCAAAGGTGCCGGATATACCAAAAATCCGACTTACCCGCTTATTTAGTTCAGGGTCCTGACTGTTCAGTTTCAATAAAATCGGCGTCCCTGAGCGAAAGATCGCACTGGCAGCTTCGATCGAGCTTTCATCGGCTACGGCGGCAATATCCAGATAGGCCAAGGTGGAGTAGGCCGCATCCGAAGCGGCCTTTAACAATTCCTCTTGGCGAACATCTTTCACCAATAACAACTGCTGATCCAGGCTATCAGCCATGGCAGGCGAAGGGAGGGCACCAAAGACGATTAAGCGGTTCGAAATTGTATTCTCATCCGCCGTAGCACTGGCGATTAAACTTAGAGCGAACAGCCCCGTCAATAATGCGTTTCGATTATTCATATCAATTCCTTTTAGTGTTTCATCCTGGTTTGAAACGGCATGCCCCACTTACATGCGCGGAGCAACTTTAAACTAACAGATGTCCCTGCGAATGCAACTAAAGGCCTTGTCCAGCCTGCAACCAAACATTAATAAAGCGATATCGCTGAAAGGTGGTATTCCCATCATATTATTTCAAGAAAAATCGGCAGGTTTTCCCGGTTACCTATCGGCACGTAGGAGTTCGCTCCGACGTGGCAGGCAATCGCGAAACCTGCCCGTGAAGAAGAGCCCCAGACAATCGCACCGGCACGACCTTTGATCGCGTTATTGCCAAATGACAGCTGCGATGCAAAATAAATGCTAAGAACCCCTATAAGGACAGGCTAAAATGCGCGCCCGGCTTACCGCTGATCCTTTTTCAACGCGCCCCACAAGGTTCGCTACGTGATCGAGTTTCAAAACGTCCATAAAACCTACCGGGTTGCCGGTAGGGATATCCCCGCCCTGCATCCGACCAGCCTGACAATCGAGAACGGTCAGGTCTTCGGCCTCATCGGCCATTCCGGAGCAGGAAAAAGTACTCTGCTGCGCCTGATCAATCGCCTGGAAGATTCCACGGGCGGCAAGATCATCGTCGATGGCGAAGAAGTCACCGCCCTGGACGCCAGCGGCCTGCGCCGTTTCCGTCAACAGGTCGGGATGATCTTCCAGCACTTCAACCTGCTGGCATCCAAGACTGTCGCCGACAACGTGGCGCTGCCGCTGACGCTGGCGGGCGAATTGTCCCGCAGCGAAATCGACCGGCGCGTCGCCGAGCTGCTGGCGCGGGTAGGGCTTTCAGACCATGCCCGCAAATACCCGGCGCAATTGTCCGGCGGCCAGAAGCAGCGCGTCGGCATCGCCCGTGCCCTGGCGACCAAACCCAAGATCCTGCTTTGCGACGAGGCCACCAGCGCCCTTGACCCTCAGACCACCGCCTCGGTGCTGCAATTGCTGGCGGAGATCAACCGCGAGCTGAAGCTAACTATCGTTTTGATCACCCATGAAATGGACGTGATCCGCCGAGTGTGCGATCAAGTGGCGGTGATGGACGCTGGCGTAATCGTCGAGCAAGGCCCGGTGGCCGACGTGTTCCTGCACCCCAAGCACCCGACCACCAAACGTTTCGTCCAGGAAGACGAGCAGATCGACGAAAGCGAACAGCGCGACGATTTCGCCCACGTCCCAGGACGCATCGTGCGTCTGACGTTCCAAGGCGATGCGACCTACGCGCCGTTGCTCGGCACCGTCGCCCGGGAGACCGGCGTGGACTACAGCATCCTGGCGGGACGTATCGACCGCATCAAAGACACCCCCTACGGGCAACTGACCCTCGCCATCACCGGCGGTGACATGGAGGCGGCGTTCGCCCGCTTCACCGCGGCCGATGTCCACATGGAGGTGCTGCGCTAATGGAACTGTTGAGTTCGTTCTTCTCCAATATCGACTGGCTGGAAATCTGGCTGGCCACCGGCGACACCTTCCTGATGCTGTTCGGTTCGCTGCTGTTCACCGTGCTGCTCGGCTTGCCCCTGGGCGTGTTGCTGTTTCTGTGCAGCCCGCGCCAGTTGCTCGAAGCCCGCGGCGTTTATGCGCTGCTGTCGCTGGTCGTAAACATCCTGCGTTCGCTGCCATTCATCATCCTGTTGATCGTGATGATCCCGTTCACGGTGTTGATCACCGGCACCTCCCTGGGCGTGGCCGGCGCGATCCCACCGCTGGTGGTCGGCGCCACCCCGTTCTTCGCTCGCCTGGTGGAAACGGCACTGCGCGAAGTGGATCGCGGCATCATCGAAGCGACCCAGGCCATGGGCGCCACCACGCGGCAGATCATCGTCAACGCCTTGCTGCCGGAAGCCCGCCCGGGCATTTTTGCAGCGATTACGGTGACAGCCATTACGCTGGTGTCCTACACGGCCATGGCCGGTGTGGTCGGCGCCGGTGGTCTGGGCGACCTGGCGATCCGCTTCGGTTACCAGCGTTTCCAGACCGATGTCATGGTCGTCACCGTGGTGTTGCTGCTGGTGCTGGTTCAGGTTCTGCAAACCGTGGGCGACAAACTGGTTGTGCATTTCTCTAGAAAATAAGGCCTCGCGCCAATAAAACCATGAGCCGGCCATTCGCTGGCGGCGTCGAGAGCAGGCGCCGCAAGCGGGCACTAAAAAGGAGTTAGCTGAATGAAAAAACTACTGGTTGCCTTCGCTGCCGCCGCAGCGTTCTCTGCCCACGCCGATACCCTGACCGTCGCGGCCACGCCGGTCCCCCATGCGGAAATCCTCGAATTCGTCAAACCGGCGTTGGCGAAGGAAGGCGTGGACCTCAAGGTCAAGGTCTTCACCGACTACATCCAGCCGAACGTACAGGTGGCTGAAAAGCGCCTGGACGCCAACTTCTTCCAGCACCAGCCGTACCTGGATGAGTTCAACAAAGCCAAGGGCACGCACTTGGTGAGCGTGGCGGGTGTGCACCTGGAGCCACTGGGCGCGTATTCGAGCAAATACAAAAAGCTGGAAGAACTGCCAGGCGGCGCCAACGTGGTGATTCCTAACGACGCCACCAACGGCGGCCGTGCGCTGTTGCTGTTGGCGAAGGCTGGGGTGATCAAGTTGAAGGATTCGAACAATATCCTGTCGACCATCAAAGACATCGTTGAAAGCCCGAAGGACCTGAAGTTCCGTGAGCTGGAAGCCGCGACCATTCCGCGGGTACTGACCCAGGTGGATCTGGCTCTGATCAATACCAACTATGCGTTGGAAGCCAAGCTTGATCCTTCCAAGGATGCGTTGGTGATTGAAGGTAACGACTCGCCTTATGTGAACATCCTCGTTGCCCGTCCGGACGACAAGGACAGTGAGGCGATGAAGAAGCTGGTGGCGGCTTTGCATACGCCGGAAGTGAAGAAATTCATTCTGGAGAAGTACAAAGGGGCAGTTTTGCCGGCGTTTTGAGCTGATCAGGTGGCAAAAAAACGGGGCTGCGTGGGAATGCAGGCCCGTTTTTTTATGCTTGGAATAAAGAGCTAAAACAACAAGCTGGTTGCCGCTCGGTAAAGAAATGGCTGAATCAAATACTTTTATTGTTTTACAAACCCTCATGATAGATTCGCGCCGCAACCTCTAATCAATAGAGGGCATTCAGGGAGAGAAGTAGTGATCAAGTCTGTGTTGGTTGGGGCATTGCTGGCAACGGCATCGGCATCGGCGTCTGCGATGAGTTGCGATAATCCTAGAAACGCCTATGACAGAACCTATTGCGCATCGCTGAAAATGGTTCAGTCAGATCAGGACATCAATGATCAATACAAGAAGACGATGAGCGCGCTGAATCCGGATCAAAAGAAAAAAGTGAAAGCCGCTCAGATCCAGTGGATCAAGACTCGTGACAACGCCTGTTCCAACGATGGCCTGCTCTACTTGGACTGTGCCAATGAGAAGACTGAGGCGCGTATCGTCATACTCAAGGCTATCGAGCGCGAATGCCGTGCCGCCGGTTGCGACGACGCGAAGCTGTCGCAGGTCGAGTAATCCGCTAGCATTGAGCGCATCGGGTTTGCAGTCGTAGCCACGAAAAACCCGACGTGAAGCGTCGGGTTTTTTCTTTAGCAGGTTGAGCCGCTGTCACGGCCCAGCGGAAGCAAGCATCCTCGCCACTAAGCTCGGTTCAATTGGGGCCGTGGGCTTAATTCAGTTGTTTGCGCTAATGGCAGGGTGCCACAATCGCCTTCTTCGCTGCGTCATAATCAGGTGGTTCAAATGGATGGCCCAAGATTGCGCAATGGCCAGGATTTTGTAATAGCCGAGCAGGTTCGAACAGATCGGTTGCAGCAACTGTTTCGCCAGTCTGTTTCTGCGGTTTTCGGTAGTTACCTGGCTGCCATCATGTTGAGTTGGCTGTGTTGGGATCGGTTTGACCACAGCACTATCGCTTGGTGGCTATTAATCCTGACCGCATCGACGCTGTTGCGTATCGCGATGTTCATAGCCTATCTGCGCAGCGACGAAAGTGAGCGTACGCCACAACGCTGGGAGCGCAGGTACTGGGTCACGCTAGTGCTATCCGCAAGCATCTGGGGCGGTGGTGCGTTCGTGCTGATGCCAGCGGACGATCTGTTGTCCCAGGCGCTGGTCATGCTGTTTACCGTGGGCATGTCTGTCAGTGCGGTGTCCTGCTATTCGGCTTACCGCGATATGACCCTGGCCTCCATTGGCCTGGTGCTGTTCCCGTGCACCGTCTGGCTGCTCTTTCAACCGTCTCCGATTCAAGTCGGCATGGCACTTTCAATCTTGGTGTTCGCGGCATTTGCCGCTCGCGCCACGCACAAAATGTCCCAAGCCCTGGAAATTGCCTTTCGTCTCACCCGTGAGATGGAACAGGCAAACAGCATCTCCACCCGTGCCGCACAAACCGATGAACTGACCGGCCTGAAGAGTCGGCGGGCTTTTTTTGAGCATGCCCAGCAGCTCTATGATGAATGTAAGAGCAACCGGTTAGGGTTGTGCGCAGTCATGCTGGATATGGATCACTTCAAGCACATCAACGACACCTACGGCCACCAAGTCGGGGATCAGGTTTTACGCGAGATGGGGACGGTGATCAGTTCGTCGTTTCGGGCGACGGATATACATGGCCGGCTCGGTGGGGAAGAGTTCGCCATTCTGCTTCCAGACACTTCAATCGAGGTCGCTACCCAGATTGCAGAACAGCTCATCGATGCCATTGCGGGTTTGATGATCGAGCCTGTTCACGGCATATCAGCCAGCCTCGGCGTCGCGTCGACGGAGGTCTGCAATAAGGATCTCCATAGTTTGATGAACGATGCGGATAAGGCCCTGTATCGAGCAAAGGCGTTGGGGCGTAATCGAGTGGCTGTTGCTTAGCAGAAGACCATTTCGGCATTAACTTTCATGAGAAATTGAAATTGAAATTGAAAAAAATAGTGTTAACCGGATTTATTCTTTCCGCTCTAGCAGGTTGCACCTTCACCGCCGCTGACAAAGTCGGCCCGGGCGAATATATGCTCACCTGCGGTGGCAGTGTTTTCAACTCAAGGGAAGGCATGTTGGAAAGTATCAATAACAAAGCCAAAAAGGTTTGTAACGGAAAGCCGTACCGTCTGGAAGGTAATGCTGGAGCTCCTACCCTCGTCAGTACCCAGACTCAGCTTGGCACCACTCCAACCACAATCCTGGCGATGAAAGCCATTTGCGAAGATGACGGCCAATAGTGTTGGTTCGAGGCGTTTGGCGTTAATGGGAAGCAAGCGCCCTCGCCACATGGTCAACCAAGACTGAATGAAAGCGAGACTTGGAATGCGGTCTCGTTTTTTACTCGGATCTCGGTTCATCCTTTGCGAGGACGCTTGCTCCTACTTTCAGCGACGCATTGCGCTAAATGATGCTATCGACCACCCCACCATCAACCCGCAACGCCGCGCCGGTGGTAGCCGAGGCCTGTTCCGAGCTGGCGTAGATGATCATGTTGGCGACTTCCTCGACGCGCGCCGCGCGCTGGATGATCGAGGTGCTGCGATGCTCGTTGACGAAATCTGCCGCGACCTTTTCCAGGCTTTCCCCGCTGCGCTCGACGTCTGCCTGGAGCATTTGGGCAACGCCTTCGGAAAGGGTTGGCCCAGGCAGCACCGAGTTCACCGTCACGCCCGTGCCGGCGAGGCGCTTGGCCAGGCCGCGAGCGATGGACAGTTGCGCGGTTTTGGTGAAGCCGTAGTGGATCATGTCGGCGGGAATATTCACGCCCGACTCCGACGAGACAAACACGATCCGCCCCCAACCGCGCTCGACCATACCCTGTGCGTAAGCCCTGGAAACACGCACACCGGACATCACATTGGTTTCGAAGAAGCGCTGCCATTCGCTGTCCGGCGTTTCGAAGAAGTCTTGCTGTTTGAAAATGCCCAGGTTGTTGATGACGATATCGAAGTTGGGGTGCTTGGCGATGAGTGTCTGGCAACCTCGCTCGTTACTGAGGTCGCCCACAAAGCCTGTGGCCTTGGAGGAAAGATCACCCAACCGCTGCAACGCATCCTCCACGCTGCTCTCGCTGCGACCGTTGATGACCACATGGGCGCCGGCTTCCAGGAAGCCTTTGGCGGTCGCAAAACCGATACCGCTTGTGGAACCGGTGACCAGGACGTGACGTCCGGTGAAGTCGATGTTCATGAGGGGGACTCCTTGATTGATGAACCATAGGAAGTGCGATCGTTCTGGCTGGACGGTCATCCAATGGACTAGAGATGGCTTTGCAATCCCAGCGTTTGCGATACCGCAGGCGTTTAATCATGGACACGATTGAGGCTTTGCGCCTCTTTGTGCTCAATCTGGCATCAGGAAGCCGACCACACCGCCAGCTCATAACCAGTGCCGGCCTCTTCGCGAGCAGGCTCGCTCCCACAGGGGGCTTGGGTGTCCACAGTTTGTGCATCCACCACAAATTCCTAGCAGCCTCGCTCATATTAAACAACAGGCCTTCAGTACCACCGCGCCTCGCCCGGCGGGCGTTTCTTGAAGCGTTTCATGCTCCACATGTACTGGCTCGGGTAGGCGCGTACGTAGCGTTCCACCACTTGGCTCATCGCGGCGCAGGAGGTTTCGGTGTCGGTGCTGTACATTGCGTCGGGGGCGGCTTCGAGGATGACTTTGTAGCCGGAGCCGTCCGGCAGGCGCAGGGCATGAAGGAACACGCCCACTGCTTTACCGCCAGCGAGCATGTTCGGCACGAACTTGCTGGTCAGGGCCTGGGTGGCAAAGAAGGGCACGAAGATGCCGGCGGATTCGGCCGGTTCAGGGTCGGCGGGGATGCCCACTTGGCCGCCTTTGCGCACTTCCTTGATGACACTGAGGATGCCTTCCTTGGTCGACGCCGCTACTTTGTTGCCCAATTGCACGCGTTGCTTCTGCAGCAATTCGTCCACCGCCTTGAGCTTGGGCGGACGGTAGAAAATGATCGGTTTGCACTGGCTGCAATAGAAGTGGTTGAGCACTTCCCAGTTGCCCAGATGGCTGGTGATGCCAACCACGCCCTTGCCCGAGGCCAGGGCTTCTTTCAGCACCTCCAGGCCTTCGACTTCGCGCACCAGTTCGATGGAGCGCTGGGCCGGCCAGATCCAGGCGCAGGCGCTCTCGGTCAGAGACTTGCCGATGTCCTTGAGGCTCTGGCCCACCAGGCGTTCGCGCTCGGCCGGGTCCATCTCGGGAAAGCATTTGGCGAGGTTGATCCGCACCACATCGCGGGAACGGTTGGGAAATTTCCACATGAGCCAGCCGATGGCCGAGCCCACCGCCTGCACCGCTCGCCAGGGCAGCAGCGCAAACAACCGCAGAGCGCCGACCAGCAAGGCGCCTTTCAACTTATCCACAGGTCACTCCTGAATGTATGGGGCGTGTTGCGAGCTGGCTATTCTAACCGCCGTTTACCAACTCGGCGTAGCGGTCGCAGTCTTGGGTGTGGTCCATGACCATGCCCGAGGCCTGCATCAGCGCATAGCAAATAGTCGGCCCGACAAAGGTGAACCCGAGTTTTTTCAGGCCTTTGCTCATCGCCAACGCCTCAGGCGTGATGGCTGGCACTTCGGTGCGGTCCTTGAAATGGTTGACGATGGGTTTGCCGTCCACGAACGACCAAAAGAATGCCACCGGGTCTTCCAGGGCCAGCCAGGCCTGGGCATTACGGCGTGCAGCCTTGAGCTTGAGACGGTTGCGGATGATGCCGGGGTCGAGCATCAGTTCATCGATTTCCGCGTCGCTCATCTGCGCCACCCGTTGCACATCGAAGCCGTACAACACTTGCCGGTAGCGCTCGCGTTTGCGCAAAACAGTGATCCAGGACAGCCCTGCCTGGAACCCTTCGAGCAAAAGCAACTCGAACAGACCCTGCGCATCGCGCAGCGGCGTGCCCCACTCTTGATCGTGATAAGCCATGTACAACGGATCTTCGGAACACCAAAAGCAGCGTGGCATAAGGCTCCAGGGGGCGTGCGCACGAACGAATCGGGTATACTCCCGCTCTTTAAATCGCAGCCCAAGAAACAGGTGAATTTCGTGAGCCAGCCTACGCCAGCCGTGCGTACCTTCCAAGACTTGATCCTCGCCCTCCAGCAATACTGGGCCGAGCAAGGTTGCGTGGTACTTCAGCCCTACGATATGGAAGTAGGCGCCGGCACTTTCCACACTGCCACGTTTCTGCGTGCCATCGGCCCGGAAACCTGGAACGCCGCTTATGTGCAGCCCAGCCGCCGCCCGACTGACGGCCGCTACGGCGAAAACCCGAACCGCCTGCAGCATTACTACCAGTTCCAGGTGGTCCTGAAGCCGAACCCGGAGAACTTCCAGGAACTGTACCTGGGCTCCCTCAAGCACGTGGGCCTCGACCCGTTGGTGCACGACATTCGTTTCGTCGAAGACAACTGGGAATCGCCAACCCTGGGCGCCTGGGGCCTGGGCTGGGAAGTCTGGCTCAACGGCATGGAAGTGACCCAGTTCACCTACTTCCAGCAGGCGGGCGGTATCGAGTGCTACCCGGTCACCGGCGAGATCACCTACGGCCTCGAGCGCCTGGCCATGTACCTGCAGGGCGTGGATTCGGTCTATGACCTGGTGTGGGCCGACGGCCCGTTCGGCAAAGTGACCTATGGCGACGTGTTCCACCAGAACGAAGTGGAGCAGTCGACCTATAACTTCGAACACGCCAATGTCGACAAGCTTTTCGAACTGTTCGATTTCTACGAAAGCGAAGCCAAGCGCCTGATCGAACTGGACCAGCCGCTGCCGCTGCCGAGCTATGAAATGGTGTTGAAGGCATCCCATACCTTCAACCTGCTGGATGCGCGCCGGGCGATTTCCGTGACCGCGCGCCAGCAATACATCCTGCGTGTACGCACCCTGGCGCGTTCCGTTGCGCAAGCCTACCTGCTGGCCCGTGCCAAGCTGGGCTTCCCGATGGCGACCCCGGACCTGCGTGATGAAGTGTTGGCTAAGCTGGAGGCTGCACAATGAGTGCTCAAGATTTTCTGGTTGAACTGGGCACCGAAGAATTGCCACCCAAAGCCCTGAACACCCTGGCCGATGCGTTCCTGGCCGGCATCGAAAAAGGCCTGCAAGCCGCTGGCCTGAACTTCGAAACCAAGCACGTCTATGCCGCGCCGCGCCGCCTGGCCGTGCTGATCACCGCCCTGGAAACCCAGCAGCCGGACCGCAGCATCAACCTCGACGGCCCGCCACGCCAGGCCGCGTTCGATGCCGACGGCAACCCGACCCAGGCCGCCCTGGGCTTCGCCAAGAAGTGCGGCGTGGACCTGAGCGAGATCGACCAGAGCGGTCCGAAGCTGCGCTACAGCCAGAGCATCAACGGCAAGCCGACCGCCAGCCTGTTGCCGACCATTGTCGAAGATTCCCTGAACGACCTGCCGATTCCCAAGCGCATGCGCTGGGCCGCGCGCAAGGAAGAGTTCGTGCGTCCGACCCAATGGCTGGTGATGCTGCTCGGCGACGAGGTCATCGATTGCACGATCCTGGCGCAGAAGGCCGGTCGCGATTCCCGTGGTCACCGTTTCCATCATCCGCACAGCGTACGCATCACGTCGCCGGCCAACTACCTGGCCGACCTGCGCGCCGCCTACGTGCTGGCCGACGCCAACGAGCGCCGCGAGCTGATCAGCAAGCGCACCGAAGAGCTGGCGACCAGCCAGGAAGGCACGGCCATCGTGCCGACCAACCTGCTGGACGAAGTGACCGCGCTGGTGGAATGGCCGGTGCCGCTGGTGTGCTCGTTCGAGGAACGCTTCCTTGAAGTGCCGCAGGAAGCACTGATCACCACCATGCAGGACAACCAGAAGTACTTCTGCCTGCTGGACGCGGAGGGCAAGCTGCTGCCTCGCTTCATCACCGTGGCCAACATCGAAAGCAAGGACCCGCAGCAGATCATCGCCGGTAACGAGAAAGTGGTTCGCCCGCGCCTGACAGACGCTGAGTTCTTCTTCAAGCAAGACAAGAAACAATCCCTGGAAAGCTTCAACCAGCGTTTGCAGAACGTGGTTTTCCAGGAAAAGCTCGGCAGCGTCTACGACAAGGCCGAGCGTGTCTCCAGGCTGGCGGCATTCATTGCCCCACGCATCGGCGGTGACGCCCAGCGCGCGGCCCGTGCCGGCATTCTTTCCAAGTGCGACCTGTCCACCGAGATGGTTGGTGAGTTTCCGGAGATGCAGGGCATCGCCGGTTATTACTACGCCCTCAACGATGGCGAGCCGCAAGACGTGGCACTGGCCCTGAACGAGCAGTACATGCCGCGCGGTGCCGGCGCTGAGTTGCCAACCACCTTGACCGGTGCGGCCGTGGCGATCGCCGACAAGCTCGACACCCTGGTCGGGATCTTCGGTATCGGCATGCTGCCCACTGGCAGCAAGGACCCGTACGCACTGCGTCGCGCGGCGCTGGGCGTGTTGCGCATCCTGATCGACAAGCAGCTGGACCTGGACCTGAACGACGCCGTGGCCTTCGCCGTGAATGCGTTCGGCAGCAAGGTCAAGGCTGCCGGCCTGGCCGATGCGGTGCTTGAATTCATCTTCGACCGCCTGCGTGCGCGTTATGAAGACGAAGGCGTCGACGTCGCGACCTACCTGTCGGTGCGCGCCCTGAAGCCGGGCTCCGCCCTGGATTTCGACCAACGCGTACAGGCGGTGCAGGCGTTCCGCAAACTGCCGGAAGCCGCTGCGCTGGCGGCGGTGAACAAGCGTGTATCGAACCTGCTGGGCAAAGCCGAAGGCAATATCGCGGCCACCGTCGAGGCCAAGTACTTCGACAACGCCAACGAGTTTTCCCTGTATTCGGCGATCCAGCAGGCAGACCAGGCGGTCCAACCGATGGCGGCGGCGCGTCAGTACAGCGAAACCCTGGCACGCCTGGCAGCGTTGCGCGAACCGGTGGATGCGTTTTTTGAGGCGGTAATGGTCAACGCTGAAGACGCCAACGTACGGGCCAACCGGTACGCACTGCTGGCGCGTCTGCGCGGGTTGTTCCTTGGTGTTGCCGATATTTCGCTGCTGGGGTAAGCCTTGAAACTGCTGATTCTCGATCGGGACGGCGTGATCAATCACGATTCCGATGCTTACATCAAATCGGTGGAGGAATGGTTGCCGATCCCCGGTTCCATCGAGGCCATTGCGCAGTTGAGCAAGGCCGGCTGGACGGTGGCGGTGGCCACCAACCAGTCGGGCATTGCCCGCGGTTACTACGAGCTAACCGTCCTGGACGCCATGCACGAGCGCTTGCGCGAGCTGGTGGCCGAGCAGGGCGGTGAAATCGGCCTGATCGTTTATTGTCCGCACGGGCCGGACGAGGGCTGCGATTGCCGCAAGCCCAAGCCCGGCATGTTAAAAACCATCGCCACGCATTATGACGTTGCGCTGGCGGGCGTATGGTTCGTTGGCGACAGCCTCGGTGACCTGGAGGCGGCCAAGGCCGTCGATTGTCAGCCAGTTTTAGTAAAGACCGGGAAAGGCGAGAAGACTCTGGGCAAGACCCTACCGGTGGGCACCTTGATATTTGACGACCTGGCGGCGATTGCCGCTGAACTTATCCACAACTAGGGCTCCCCGACATCCTGATCAAGGATTGTTCGGGAAGCGCTTGAACGGCGGGCATTGCCCGCATGGTAAACGCCGCTATGTCGATACTGCAGGCCATCAGAAGCTTCCTCTTTTACCTGCTGCTGGGCACCAGTTCCCTGTTGTGGTGCACGCTGAGTTTTTTTGTCGCACCGTTCATGTCGTTCAGGACGCGCTACCGCTTCATCAACGTCTACTGGTGCCGCTGCGCACTTTGGCTAAGCAAGGTGTTCCTGGGCATTCGTTACGAAGTGAAGGGTGCCGAGAACGTGCCCGACCGACCTTGCGTCATCCAGTCCAACCATCAGAGCACTTGGGAAACCTTCTTTCTCTCGGCCTATTTCGAGCCATTGAGCCAGGTCCTCAAGCGCGAGCTGCTGTTCGTACCGTTCTTCGGCTGGGCCATGGCGATGCTGCGCCCGATCGCGATTGATCGCGACAACCCCAAGGTTGCGCTCAAGCAAGTGGCGCAAAAAGGCGATGAGCTGCTGAAGGACAACGTCTGGGTCCTCATTTTTCCCGAAGGCACCCGCGTGCCCTATGGGACGATCGGAAAGTTCTCCCGCAGCGGTTCGGCGTTGGCTGTGAATGCAGGCCTGCCGGTGCTGCCGATTGCACACAATGCCGGAAAATTCTGGCCAAAGACGGGCTGGATCAGAACGCCTGGAACCATCACCGTGGTCATCGGCGCACCGATGTATGCAGAGGGCAGCGGCCCCCGGGCAATCGCTGAGCTCAACGACCGCGTCCAGGCCTGGAACGAGCAGACGCAAAGGGATTTGGGTTCGCTACCATCAGCCCCCGCCGCACCGGCAACGCCGGACACGCTCGCTGTCTGAGAACTGTGGATAACCTGTGTACCGTTTCGCTGAATTTAGTTGCTTTTATTTCCTAATTCCTTGTTTTTAAAGCATATTTCTTAAGCATATAAAACAGCGGAAAAGGTGCATAAGTTTTTATAGCGCTCTTGAAACGCAGCTTCGGTGTTCGTCGAAGCTGCGATTTTTAACTCAACAGCGGAAACCGCAAGCTGAAGGTTGTCCCTTCCCCCACTTCGCTACGGCATTCAATCTCCCCGCCGTGATGATCGACGACTGCCTTGACCATGGACAGTCCCAGGCCAATGCCATCCACGCCATGAGCTGAAGAAAAGCGTCGATACTGAATGAACAGGTCTGGCAGCTCCCCGGCATCGATGCCTTTGCCTTGGTCAACCACATCGCAAGTCAACCAACCCTCCGCACATCGCACATGCAGTGAAATACAGGTTTCGCTCGTGCTGTATTTGATGGCGTTTTCCAGCAAGTTGAAGAGCGCGCGAGTCAGCAGGGGTTGATCGGCGTTGACTGTCGCTTCGTCATCATCCAGTTGGTATTGCAGATGGATGTTCTTGGCCTGGGCGATGGGTAATGCCTGGTCGATGACGTCCAGGACCAGCATTGCAAACAGCGTCGGCCGGAACTGGTAGGCGTCTGATTCAGCCTTGGCCAATTGGACGAACCCGTCAGTCAGGTCCAAGGCACGACGGACCTGGCGCTCGATCTGGTCGAACAGTGGGTTTTCAGCCCCTGCGTCATGCCGATGCACATCGAGCAGCGCCAGGATGGCCGAGTGGGGGGCGCGCAGGTCATGGGAAAGGAAGCGGAGCATGACACTGCGCTGCTCTTCGGCCGCCCGCTCGGCGCTCAGGTCCGTCAGGCTCATCAGCCAACCGATAGGGACGTCCCCATCAACTGGCAGCAGCGCAGCTCTTTCCAGCCGCAGGCTGCGTTCACGTATGTCGCGAAACTCAACCAACGGCAATGTGGACAATCGGTGGGCAGGGGAGTGCGCCAATGCGGGATAACCCAGCCGTGCCAGTGCTTCCAGCACATCTGCGCCCACCAGGGCATGATCGAACAACTCACGGGCCTTGCGATTGCCGAGCAGTATGTTGCCTTGCGGATCGCTGATCATCGTCGCCACCGGCAAATACTCCAGGCCGTCGGCAATAAAACGTCGCGTGTCCCTCGTGCGATTCATGGCCTGTTCCAACGCCATGACTTGTCCTTGTAGACCATCACTGCCGATATAGGACGCGCGACGACGCTCCGGGAATACCTTCGGCTCCGCATCCAGGCGTGCCAACTCCCAACCAAAATAAGCCAGCACCACGCTCAAGCGCCGCCAGTTCCAGATCAGATAACCGCCGAGCATGCCCAGCAGGCTAGGTGCCGGCGACCACGACCTACCCTGCGCGTCCAGCAACAGGCTTACGAGTAGGGCCGCCGCCATGCCTGCCAATGTCGTTCCCAGGGCAAAGCGCGGGCGCAACAGCAGCGAACCCAGGACGCAGCCCACCAGACATGTTGATAGCAAGGCGGCGACCGTCCCATTGCGATCCGAGTGCACGCAATACGACATCAACGCGGTCGTTGGTAACAGGAGAAGACTTATCCACAACCATTCGCGAACCCAACGACGAAACAACCGTTGGACTTGGGTGGGTTCACGACTTTCATGGCGACGCGGGTTGCTCATAAGTAACCTGACGGAACATGGACTGGGGGGGAATGATCATGGCTTGGCGCGTCATACGTTCAGCGTCAAGCCCGAGACTATAGCGGACTCGATCGTGGCATGCGGCTGCCTTTCCCTCGTCGCCACTAGCCGGTATTGTCTCAGCCTGCGACAGGAGAGTGAAACACGTCAGCTGCTGAGTTGCCTTCATCGCCCCTGTGGATGTCAGTATTTTCAAGATCAAGGAATCGCGTCCCATGCGTGTCGCCATACTGGATGACGAACCGGCCGAACTACGCCGGGTGGAACAGACACTGCAACAGATCCCCGGAAGGGGCGAGCAAGCCTGGACACTGCATAGTTTCGAACGAAGCGAAGATCTGTTGCGCCAATTGCGCCGCGAAACATTCGACCTGCTGATACTCGACTGGCAGTTGCCGGATATCAGCGGACTGTCTTTGCTTCGCTGGACACGCGAGCACATGGACTCACCACCGGCTGCCATCATGCTCACCAGCCGTGACGGCGAGCACGACATTGTCCAAGCCCTTAATGCCGGTGCCGACGACTACGTCAGCAAGCCATTCCGTCCCAATGAACTCAAGGCCCGGGTTACGGCAGTACTGCGCCGTCATAACCTGCAACGCATACCGACCAGTGATGTCTTGGTATTCAACGACCTGGAATTCGACGACGCGGAACTCACGGTTACCCGCGCTGGCATTCCCATCAGCCTGACTGAACGAGAATATCGCCTGGCTCGCTGCCTGTTCGCCAACCTCGGGCGGCCACTGTCCCGGGAGTATTTTTATGAACGCTTCTGGACCCACGAGGAAATGACCTCGTCCCGTCCGCTCGACACCCACATCTACCGCTTGCGCAACAAACTAGGGCTGACGGCGGATCGGGGCTGGCAGTTGCTGACTATCTATGGGTATGGATATCGTCTGGAGAGCGTGGCGGCGGGCAGCGAGGCTTGCGAAGCGAGTTAGCGTAAAAAAAAAGGCCAACGCATACGCGTTGGCCTTCTTCGTTGGGGCAGTGACAACCCGGATCAGAAATCCAGGTTGGATACCGCCAATGCGTTGCTCTCGATGAAGTCACGACGTGGCTCGACCGCATCCCCCATCAGGGTATTGAAGATCTGGTCCGCGCCAATGGCGTCTTCGATGGTGACTTTCAGCATGCGACGCGAGCCCGGGTCCATCGTGGTTTCCCACAGTTGGTCCGGGTTCATCTCGCCCAGCCCTTTGTATCGCTGGATGGTGTGGCGCTTGGTGCTTTCAGCCATCAGCCATTCAAGGGCTTCTTTGAACTCAGTCACGGACTTCTTGCGCTCACCGCGCTGGATGTAAGCCCCTTCGTCTAGCAGCGTGCTCAACTGAGCGCCGAGAGAGACGACCGTCTTGTAGTCGTTGCTGCTGAAGAAGTCGCGGTTGAAGGTGACGTAGTTCGACAGGCCGTGGGAAATCAGTTCGACTTCAGGCAGCCATACGTTGCGTTCACGGTCTTCACGCAGGCTGGCCTTGTAGACCAGGCCGGATTTTTCCACGGTACGCAGGCGGACTTCATACTGGGCCAGCCAATCCTGCATGGCAGCGTGATCGGACAGTTGCTCCAGGCTTACGGCCGGCAGGTAGATGAAGTGCTCGGTCAGTTCCTGCGGATACAGACGCGACAGACGCTTGAGGGTCTTCATCACCAGGCGGAAGTCATTCACCAGGCGCTCAAGGGCTTCACCGGAAATGCCCGGCGCATCTTCGTTCAGGTGCAGGCTCGCGTCTTCCAGGGCCGACTGCGTCATGTACTCTTCCATGGCGTCGTCGTCTTTGATGTATTGCTCTTGCTTGCCTTTCTTGACCTTGTACAACGGTGGTTGGGCGATATAGATGTAGCCGCGCTCGATCAGCTCCGGCAACTGACGGAAGAAGAACGTCAGCAGCAGGGTGCGGATGTGCGAACCGTCAACGTCAGCGTCGGTCATGATGATGATGTTGTGATAGCGCAGCTTGTCGATGTTGTACTCTTCGCGGCCGATGCCACAGCCCAGCGCGGTGATAAGCGTGCCGACTTCCTGGGAGGAAATCATCTTGTCGAAGCGCGCTTTCTCGACGTTGAGGATCTTGCCCTTCAACGGCAGGATGGCCTGGGTGCGACGGTTACGACCCTGCTTGGCGGAACCACCAGCAGAGTCACCTTCCACGAGGTACAGCTCGGACAGGGCAGGGTCCTTTTCCTGGCAGTCCGCCAGTTTGCCCGGCAGGCCCGCGATGTCCAGCGCGCCTTTGCGGCGAGTCATCTCACGAGCCTTGCGCGCCGCTTCACGGGCGCGGGCGGCGTCGATCATCTTGCCGACCACCAGCTTGGCTTCGTTGGGGTTCTCCAGCAGGAAGTCAGAGAAGTATTTCCCCATTTCCTGTTCGACCGCAGTCTTCACTTCGGAAGACACCAGCTTGTCTTTCGTCTGGGAGCTGAACTTCGGATCGGGCACCTTGACCGAAATGATCGCGGTCAAGCCTTCACGGGCATCGTCACCGGTAGTGGCGACCTTATGCTTCTTCGCCAGGCCTTCCTGTTCGATGTAGTTGTTCAAGTTACGCGTGAGCGCCGAACGGAAGCCCACCAGGTGGGTTCCACCGTCGCGCTGCGGGATATTGTTGGTGAAACACAACAGGTTCTCGTTGAAGCTGTCGTTCCACTGCAGGGCGATTTCCACACCGATGCCGTCGTCGCGCTGCACATTGAAGTGGAATACCTGGTTGACCGCAGTCTTGTTGGTGTTCAGGTATTCAACGAACGCACGCAGGCCGCCTTCATACTTGAACAGCTCTTCCTTGCCGCTGCGCTCGTCCTTGAGGACGATGCCGACACCGGAGTTGAGGAAGGACAGTTCACGAATCCGCTTGGCCAGGATGTCCCAGCTGAAATGGATGTTCTTGAAGGTTTCGCTGGAAGCCTTGAAGTGGATCTGGGTGCCCGTGGTCTCGCTGTCGCCAACGATCGCCATCGGTGCCTGGGGCACGCCATGGACATAAGTCTGTTCCCAGATCTTGCCGCTGCGGCGAACGGTCAGCACCAGTTCTTCGGACAGTGCGTTCACCACCGAAACACCTACGCCGTGCAACCCGCCGGAAACCTTGTAGGAGTTATCGTCGAATTTCCCGCCTGCGTGGAGGACGGTCATGATGACCTCGGCAGCGGAAACACCTTCCTCTTTGTGTACGTCCACCGGGATGCCACGGCCGTTGTCGCGAACGGTGATGGACTCATCCGGGTGGATGATGATGCTGATGTCGTCGCAATGGCCGGCGAGGGCTTCGTCGATGGAGTTGTCGACCACCTCGAACACCATGTGGTGCAGGCCGCTACCATCATCAGTGTCGCCAATGTACATACCGGGACGTTTGCGTACGGCATCCAGGCCTTTCAGCACTTTAATGCTCGTTGAGTCGTACGTATTTTCTTCGCTCAATGCCTTCACTCCCGATGGTCGTGGGTCTGGGTGATACGGCCCTGTTCCACGTGGAACAGAGCGACTGGCGTTTCCGTCTGCCAGCCTTCCCTCAATATTTCGTGGTCTACACAAGTGATGAACACTTGGCAGCGTAAGTCTTCCAGCAAGCGGCACAACGCCCGACGGTGGGCTTCGTCCAGCTCGGACGGCAAGTCATCCACCAGATAAATACACTGACCGCGGCGGGCCTGGCTGACCAGATGCCCTTGGGCGATGCGCAAGGCGCACACAACCAACTTCTGCTGCCCTCGGGACAAGATGTCCGCGGCATTATGTGCGCCCAATCGAAGCCGCAGGTCAGCGCGTTGAGGTCCAGCCTGGGTATGACCCATCTGCTGATCGCGCTGCAGCGAGCCAGCCAGCACGGCACTCAATTCCCGGTCCTTATCCCAGCCTCGGTAATAGCTGAGCGTCAGACCCTCAAGCTCAACGAGTTCGCTCAACGTCTGTTCGAAAACCGGTTTCAAGGCTTTTATATAAGCGCGGCGGTATTCATCGATTTCGGCGCTGGCCTGACACAGTTCCCTGTCCCAAACCGCTTGCGAAACGGCGTCAAGTGTACCATGTCGCAGCCAAGAGTTTCGCTGGCGCAGCGCCTTCTGCAAGCGCTGCCAGGTCGCCATGAAACGCGGTTCCACGTGGAACACGCCCCAGTCCAGAAACTGTCGGCGGATCTTGGGCGCGCCTTCCAACAAACGGAAGCTGTCCGGGTTGATCAACTGCAACGGCAGGATTTCGGCCAACTGCGCGGCACTGCGCGCGTTCTGGCCATCGATGCGGATCTGGAACTCGCCTTGCCGGTCCCGCGAGATCCCCAGGGCGCTATGGCCGCCTTCCGCCAGTTCCACTTGGCCAAACACCGTACACGCCAGTTGGTCGTACTGAATGACCGGCAACAGACGGGTGCTGCGAAACGAACGGGCAAGCCCAAGCAGGTGCACGGCTTCCAGCACGCTGGTCTTGCCGCTGCCGTTGGCGCCGTAAAGAATATTGATGCGGGGGGAAGGGGAGAAGGTCACCGGGTGCAGATTGCGCACCGCGGTGACCGAGACGCGACTTAAGGACATCTAGCTGATTCTGATTACAGACGCATCGGCATGACAACGTAAGCCGAATCGTCGTTATCAGACTCCTGCACCAACGCGCTGCTGTTGGAGTCGGACAGGATCAGACGCACCTGCTCAGTGGTCATCACGCCCAGCACGTCTAGCAGGTAGCTGACGTTGAAACCGATTTCCAGTGAGCCGCCGTTGTAGTCCACGCCGACTTCTTCCTCCGCTTCTTCCTGCTCGGGGTTGTTCGCCTGGATCTTCAGCTGCCCGTTGGCCAACTGCAAACGAATGCCGCGGTATTTTTCGTTGGAGAGGATCGCGGTACGGCTGAACGCTTCGCGCAGCGCTTGGCGATCGCCCAGCACCAGCTTGTCACCACCTTTTGGCAGCACACGCTCGTAATCGGGGAACTTGCCGTCCACCAGTTTCGACGTGAAAGTGAACTCGCCAGTCGTGGCGCGGATGTGGTGCTGGCCCAACACGATGCTGACGTTGCCGTCCGGCTCGGTCAGCAGACGGGCCAGCTCCAAAATGCCCTTACGCGGCACTATTACCTGATGGCGATCCGGCTGACCGATATCAGCCTGCATCGAGCACATCGCCAAGCGATGACCGTCGGTAGCCACGGCGCGGATGATCCCGGCAGACACTTCCAACAGCATGCCGTTGAGGTAATAACGCACATCCTGCTGGGCCATGGCGAAACTGGTGCGCTCGATCAGGCGGCGCAGCTTGCTCTGCTCCAGGCTGCAAGTCAGCGATCCCGGGCCTTCCTCGACCGTCGGGAAATCGTTGGCCGGCAGGGTCGACAAAGTGAAACGGCTGCGACCAGCCTTGACGACGAGCTTTTGCTCATCAACTTTGATATCGATCAGCGCATCGTTTGGCAGGCTTTTGCAGATATCCATCAGCTTACGCGCAGGCACGGTGATGGAGCCCGGATCGGCCGGCTCTTCGAGTTGGACACGACCAACCAGCTCGACTTCCAGGTCGGTACCGGTCAGCGACAATTGCTGGCCTTCGACAACCAGCAGCACGTTGGAAAGTACCGGCAAGGTCTGGCGGCGTTCGACGACGCCCGCGACCAGTTGCAGGGGTTTCAACAGGGCTTCGCGTTGAATGGTGAAATGCATGGTCTAGTCCCTTGCCTTAATAAGCTGCGCTGGTGGTCATCAAGTGGTCAATGTACGCAGCAGGTTCTTGTAGTCCTCGCGGATGTCCGCGTCGGATTCCTTAAGTTCGTTGATCTTGCGGCAGGCGTGCAGCACCGTGGTGTGATCGCGTCCACCAAACACGTCGCCGATTTCCGGCAGGCTGTGGTTGGTCAGTTCCTTGGACAAGGCCATGGCCACCTGTCGCGGTCGAGCCACCGAACGTGAACGACGTTTCGAAAGCAGGTCGGAAATCTTGATTTTGTAGTATTCAGCAACGGTACGCTGAATGTTATCCACAGACACAAGTTTGTCCTGAAGCGCCAGCAGGTCCTTCAACGACTCGCGGATCAGCTCGATGGTGATATCCCGGCCCATGAAATGGGAATGGGCAATCACCCGCTTGAGGGCACCTTCAAGCTCACGCACGTTCGAGCGAATACGCTGGGCGATGAAGAACGCGGCGTCATGAGGAAGCTCGACCTTGGCCTGATCGGCTTTCTTCATCAGGATCGCGACCCGGGTTTCCAGCTCAGGCGGCTCGACGGCCACCGTCAGGCCCCAACCGAAACGCGACTTGAGGCGTTCCTCAAGGCCTTCGATCTCTTTCGGGTAGCGGTCGCTGGTGAGAATGACTTGCTGCCCGCCTTCAAGCAATGCGTTGAAGGTGTGGAAGAACTCTTCCTGTGAACGTTCCTTGCGGGCGAAGAATTGAATGTCGTCGATCAGCAAGGCGTCGACCGAACGGTAGAAACGCTTGAACTCGTTGATAGCATTGAGCTGCAACGCCTTGACCATATCGGCCACGAAACGCTCGGAATGCAGGTACACAACCTTGGCGTTCGGGTTCTTCTTTAATAGATGGTTGCCCACCGCATGCATCAAGTGGGTCTTACCCAGGCCGACGCCGCCATAAAGAAAGAGCGGGTTGTAGCCGTGCTTGGGGTTATCCGCCACCTGCCAGGCCGCGGCGCGAGCCAATTGGTTGGATTTACCTTCAACGAAATTCTCGAAGGTAAAGGTCCGGTTCAGATAGCTGGTGTGCTTGAGCGCGCCTTCGACCTGGACGGTGCGTTGTTCGGTACGCACCGGCGCCTGCTGGGAGCTCGCCCCGGCCATCGGGTCGAAGCTGTCCCGGGAAGGCTCTTCACTGACCTCGGCGACTTTTTGTGCATTGCGCTTGCTCGGGGCTGGCGCGGGCGCCGGGGCGGCATGGTTGTTGACCGGTACCGGCGCAGCCTGCTGGGCCTGTGACGCAGCAGCAGCCAGCGGCGCGTTGGGCGCGGCGCGGGGGGCGGAGCTACGTTTGCTGCCTATTAACAAGGACAACGCAGGCGCCATGCCATTGCCATGCTCATCAAGCAGTTCCATGACCCGGCCCAGGTACTTTTCGTTGACCCAGTCGAGGACGAAACGGTTCGGTGCATAGACACGCAACTCGTCGCCTTCGGCTTCGACCTGTAGTGGACGGATCCAAGTGTTGAATTGTTGGGCAGGCAGCTCATCGCGCAAAAGCTCCACGCACTGCTGCCAAAGTTCCACTGACACGGACATCCCCTAAGTTGAAAGCCGGTGAGGCAAAAACAAGCGGCCATTGTAGCGAGCAGACGAGCACTTATCCACACGCAGCTTGCTCATCGACCATGATTTATCGATGCGTAAACCGAACGAAAGGCGACCGGCGGTCGGTGGATAAGCCCTGTGGATAACCGCGCCTGAGGCCGTTGCACAACTGGGGGCGAAACTCAGTGGATAACCGGCCTGTGGATAACCTGGCATTCCACACACAGCTTATCCGACAGCGCAGCACAGGCTTGCCACCGCTTTCCCGCCTAGTTGTCATTCTCTGTACATTGCGGATTACAAGGCCTTGGAGTGGTTATCCACAGCTAGGCGCCGGCCTTGCTTTTATAAGCTTTACAGAAAAGCTTTAAATACTTTCCTTCTTTATTTCTATATCTAGCGTTGTGTGACGAAACCACCGAAAAGCGCCTGGTCATCTATTTAAAGGAAACGCTGGTTGGAAATTGACCTAGAGGCTTGCTTTCTCTAGAATCCCCGGTCTCTTAAAACGGGGGCCATTCCGGCCCGTTGTGGACGAACCAGGTAACACGACATGAAACGTACTTTCCAACCAAGCACTATCAAACGCGCTCGTACCCACGGTTTCCGTGCTCGCATGGCTACCAAGAATGGTCGTGCCGTCCTGTCGCGTCGTCGCGCCAAAGGTCGTGCGCGTCTGGCAGTTTGATAATCCGGCACTGGAGGTGAGTCAGGACTTCAGTCGGGAAAAGCGTCTGCTTACCCCCCGGCATTTCAAGGCAGTCTTTGACTCCCCTACCGGCAAGGTTCCGGGGAAAAATCTCCTGCTCCTTGCGCGCAGTAACGATCTCGATCACCCCCGACTTGGGCTGGTTATCGGGAAAAAGAGCGTTAAGCTCTCCGTTCAGCGCAATCGCCTCAAGCGTTTGATGCGCGAATCGTTTCGCCTGAATCAGGATTCACTGGTGGGGTGGGACATTGTGATCGTTGCGCGCAAAGGTTTGGGTGACGTAGAAAACCCCGAATTGATTCAGCATTTCGGCAAGCTCTGGAAACGTCTGGCCCGTAACAAGCCAGCACCAGCAGCCAACACCGAAACTGTAGGGGTAGACAGTACCGATGCGTAAGCTGGCACTCGTTCCGATCCAGTTTTATCGCTACGCCATTAGTCCCCTGATGGCCAGCCACTGTCGTTTCTACCCCAGTTGTTCTTGCTACGCGTATGAAGCCATAGAAAATCATGGCCTTCTGCGCGGTGGCTGGCTGACCTTTCGTCGTTTAGGTCGCTGTCATCCGTGGAATCCCGGCGGTTATGACCCGGTTCCGCCTATCCCTACCTCCCGTTCTTCTTCGATGGCCGAGTAATCATGGATATCAAACGCACGATCCTGATCGTCGCCCTGGCAATCGTGTCCTACGTCATGGTCCTTAAATGGAACCAGGACTATGGCCAGGCTGCCCTGCCGACTCAGAATGTTGCAGCCAGCAATACCGCACCGAGCCTGCCGGATGCTCCAGTTGGCAACAACGCTGCCAACAATGACGACATCCCACGCGCGGCAAGCGATACCAGCGCTCCTGCCGAAGCCCCAGTGGCCGTAAGCAAAGATCTCATCCAGATCAAGACGGACGTGCTCGAGCTGGCAATCGACCCACAAGGTGGTGACGTCGCGCAGCTGAAGCTGCCGCTGTACCCACGTCGTCAGGATCATCCGGAAATTCCGTTCCAGTTGTTCGACAACGGTAACGAGCGCACCTATCTGGCCCAAAGTGGCCTGATCGGTACCAACGGTCCGGATTCGAACCCGGCCGGTCGCCCGATCTACTCTGCCGAGAAGAAGACTTATCAACTGGCTGACGGTCAGGACCAACTGGTCGTGGACCTGAAGTTCAGCAAGGACGGCGTCAACTACATCAAGCGTTTCACTGTGAAACGTGGCATGTACGACGTAACCGTCTCTTATCTGATCGACAACCAGAGCGCCCAGCCTTGGTCCGGTGCGATGTTCGCGCAACTCAAGCGTGATGCCAGCGACGATCCATCCTCCAGCACCGCCACCGGCACCGCGACTTACCTGGGCGCTGCCCTGTGGACAAGTTCGGAGCCGTACAAAAAAGTGTCCATGAAGGACATGGACAAGGCTCAGCTCAAGGAAACCGTCCAAGGTGGTTGGGTTGCCTGGCTGCAGCACTATTTTGTAACCGCGTGGATCCCGCAAAAAGGCGACAGTAACGTCGTCCAGACGCGTAAAGACAGCAAAGGCAACTTCATCATCGGTTATACCGGCCCGACATTGACTGCCGCGCCCGGTGCAAAAGCCGAAACGAGCGCCGTTCTGTATGCCGGTCCAAAAAGCCAGGCCGTGCTGAAAGAGTTGTCCCCAGGTCTGGAATTGACTGTTGACTATGGCTTCCTTTGGTTCATTGCCCAGCCAATCTTCTGGCTGCTGCAACATATCCACAGCATCGTCGGCAACTGGGGTTGGTCGATCATCTTCCTGACCATGCTGATCAAGGGGATCTTCTTCCCGCTGTCGGCTGCCAGCTACAAATCGATGGCACGGATGCGTGCAGTGGCGCCGAAACTGGCCGCCCTGAAAGAACAACATGGCGATGACCGGCAGAAAATGTCTCAGGCCATGATGGAGTTGTACAAGAAGGAGAAGATCAACCCGCTGGGTGGTTGCTTGCCGATTCTTGTACAAATGCCTGTGTTCCTCGCGCTTTACTGGGTCTTGCTGGAAAGCGTGGAGATGCGCCAGGCTCCGTTCATGCTGTGGATTACGGACCTGTCGATCAAGGATCCGTTCTTCATCCTGCCGATCATCATGGGCGCCACCATGTTCATCCAGCAGCAGCTGAACCCGACACCTCCGGACCCGATGCAGGCGAAGGTCATGAAAATGATGCCAATCATCTTCACCTTCTTCTTCCTGTGGTTCCCGGCGGGTCTTGTGCTGTACTGGGTTGTGAACAACGTGCTGTCGATCACCCAGCAGTGGTACATCACGCGTAAGATCGAAGCGGCTACGAAAAAAGCCGAGGCGTAACTTGCTCTGTGGATAACCACACAAAACGCCCCCTAGTGGGGCGTTTTGCTATCTGCCACTTTTGTCTGGATACCGGTTTATGAGCGCACCGCGTGAAACCATCGCCGCCGTTGCCACCGCTCAAGGTCGCGGCGGTGTCGGCATCGTCCGTATTTCGGGGCCGTTGGCCAGTGTCGCGGCCAACGCGATCAGCGGTCGTGAACTCAGACCGAGGTTTGCCCATTACGGCCCGTTCTTCGATTCGCAGCGGCAAGTGCTCGATGAAGGGCTGGCCTTGTATTTCCCGGGGCCTAACTCATTCACCGGTGAAGATGTGTTGGAGCTACAGGGCCACGGCGGCCCGGTTGTCCTGGACATGTTGCTCCAGCGTTGCCTCGAGCTGGGCTGTCGCCTGGCGCGGCCGGGGGAATTCAGCGAACGAGCATTTCTCAACGACAAACTCGACCTGGCCCAGGCCGAGGCCATTGCCGATCTCATCGAAGCGAGCTCCGCGCAAGCGGCACGTAATGCGTTGCGTTCGTTGCAAGGGGCATTTTCACAGCGTGTGCATAACCTCACCGAGCAACTGATCGGGCTACGCATCTACGTCGAGGCCGCAATCGATTTCCCCGAAGAGGAAATCGACTTTCTCGCCGATGGCCACGTGCTGAGCATGCTCGATAAGGTCCGCGATGAATTATCCACAGTCCTGCGTGAAGCTGGGCAGGGTGCCTTGCTCCGCGACGGGATGACAGTGGTGATTGCCGGTCGGCCGAACGCCGGCAAATCCAGTCTGCTTAACGCCTTAGCCGGTCGCGAAGCAGCGATCGTCACCGAGATTGCCGGCACTACCCGAGACATCCTGCGCGAACATATCCACATCGATGGAATGCCTCTGCACGTGGTGGACACCGCTGGTTTGCGCGACACCGATGACCAGGTCGAAAAAATTGGTGTTGAACGTGCCCTGAAGGCCATCAGTGAAGCCGACCGTGTATTGCTGGTGGTGGACGCGACTGCGCCGGAAGCGGACGATCCCTTTGCCTTGTGGCCTGAGTTCCTCCAAGTTCGCCCGGATCCAGCGAAAGTCACGCTGATTCGTAACAAGGCTGACCTGACCGGGGAGGCGATTGCCCTCGAAGTCAGCGACGACGGCCACGTGACCATCAGCCTAAGCGCGAAATCAGCGGGCGAGGGGCTGGAATTGCTGCGCGACCATCTCAAGGCTTGCATGGGTTATGAACAGACCTCGGAGAGCAGCTTCAGCGCCAGGCGCAGACACCTCGAAGCACTGCGCCACGCCAGCGCGGCCTTGGAGCACGGCCGCGCACAATTGACCTTGGCGGGGGCAGGAGAACTGCTGGCAGAAGATCTTCGCCAGGCTCAACAGTTCCTCGGGGAAATTACCGGCGCCTTCAGCTCTGATGATCTGTTGGGGCGGATCTTTTCCAGCTTCTGCATCGGTAAATAACCCCGCCGGGGCTGTCGACAAACCCGTGGCGAGGGAGCTTGCTCCCGTTCGGCTGCGACGCAGTCGTAAACCGGCGGGTGCGGCCACAGGCCTATCGTTTCTCGGCAACCACATCACGTCTTTGCAGCCGGGTTTGTCCTCGAAAGCCTATCGAACGCAACACAAACCCGCTGCCTCCTCTTTTTTTTGAACTGATTGCCCTTAATGGCGGCTGGCCTGTGGACGCTTCGGCGACCCTTGTCGGCTGTTTTCTGTGGATTAAGCCCTGTGAATAACTGCCACTGAGGTCGGTTGATAAGGCCCCTTCAAAACTGGATATAACCGCACCTGTGGATAAAGGCCATATTAATCCACAGGCTTACACCGGTTATCCAAGGCGCTCAGGGCTACATGGTCACAGGGTTTTGAAACTCTGTACATGCTGTAAAACAAGGGATGCAGAACGTTATCCACAGATAGGCCGGTCACTAAGAATAAACATAAAAACAAAGGTTTTATAAATTTCTTTCTTTTTTATTTTTTTAACCCCGAGTTCTCCACAGCTGGTTAAATTTTGTGCAGAGGGTTCTTTAGGAAGAGGGAAGTCCCTATACTTGCCGACCCTGGCTCGAAAACGCCCAGGAACCAAGCCAGAATCTATTTCCGAATTACCTGAATAAAGCAGGCACGAGGTGCGTGGTGGATTTCCCTTCCCGTTTTGAAGTGATCGTCATCGGCGGCGGTCATGCCGGTACCGAGGCAGCACTTGCATCAGCACGCATGGGCGCTAAAACCCTGCTGCTGACGCATAACGTGGAAACCCTCGGTGCCATGAGCTGCAACCCCGCCATTGGTGGCATCGGCAAGAGCCACCTGGTCAAGGAAATCGACGCCCTTGGCGGTGCGATGGCCATGGCCACGGATAAAGGGGGCATTCAGTTTCGCGTGTTGAACAGCCGCAAGGGCCCAGCCGTGCGCGCCACCCGCGCCCAGGCCGATCGAGTCCTGTACAAGGCCGCTGTCCGTGAAATCCTGGAAAACCAGCCGAACCTGTGGATATTTCAACAAGCAGCCGATGACCTGATCGTCGAGCAGGACCAGGTACGCGGTGTCGTCACGCAAATGGGTCTGCGTTTCTTCGCCGATTCCGTGGTGTTGACCACCGGGACCTTCCTCGGCGGACTTATCCACATCGGTTTGCAGAATTTTTCCGGCGGTCGCGCTGGTGATCCTCCATCGATCGCCCTGGCCCAGCGCCTGCGTGAACTGCCGCTGCGTGTTGGTCGGTTGAAAACCGGTACACCACCGCGTATCGACGGCAAGTCGGTGGATTTCTCGGTGATGACCGAGCAACCTGGCGATACTCCGATCCCGGTGATGTCGTTCATGGGCAACAAGGAACAGCATCCACGGCAAGTCAGTTGCTGGATCACCCATACCAACGCCCGCACCCACGAAATCATCGCGGCGAACCTCGATCGTTCGCCGATGTATTCCGCCGCTGGTGAAATCGAAGGTGTCGGCCCCCGCTATTGCCCGTCGATCGAAGACAAGATCCATCGTTTTGCCGACAAGGAAAGCCATCAGGTGTTCATCGAACCGGAAGGTTTGACCACCCATGAGCTGTATCCGAACGGGATATCCACAAGTCTGCCGTTCGACGTGCAATTGCAGATCGTGCAATCGATCCGTGGCATGGAGAACGCGCACATCGTGCGTCCGGGTTATGCGATCGAGTACGACTACTTCGATCCGCGCGATCTGAAGTACAGCCTGGAAACCAAAGTTATCGGCGGTCTGTTCTTCGCTGGACAGATCAACGGCACCACCGGCTACGAAGAAGCGGGTGCCCAGGGTTTGCTCGCCGGAGCCAACGCCGCACTGCTCGCCAAGGGTAAGGAAGCCTGGTGCCCGCGCCGTGATGAGGCGTACATCGGTGTTCTGGTGGACGACCTGATTACCCTGGGTACTCAGGAACCGTATCGGATGTTCACCTCCCGCGCCGAATATCGCCTGATCCTGCGTGAAGACAACGCCGATCTGCGTCTGACCGAAAAAGGGCGTGAACTGGGCTTGGTGGATGACGTGCGTTGGGCCGCGTTCTGCAAGAAGCGCGAAAGTATCGAGCTGGAAGAGCAGCGCCTGAAAAGTACCTGGGTTCGCCCGGGCACCGAACAGGGCGATGCGATTGCAGCTCGATTCGGTACCCCGTTGACCCACGAATACAACCTGCTCAACTTGTTGAGCCGTCCGGAAATCGATTACGCCGGGCTGGTGGACGTGACCGGTCAAGGTGCGGAGGATCCGCAAGTCGCCGAACAGGTCGAAATCAAGACCAAATACGCCGGTTACATCGACCGCCAGCAGGATGAAATCGCTCGCTTGCGCGCCAGCGAAGACACCAAATTGCCTGTGGATATCGATTACACCGGCATCTCCGGATTGTCGAAAGAGATCCAGAGCAAACTCGGTGCGACGCGGCCAGAGACCCTGGGCCAGGCCTCGCGCATTCCCGGCGTCACGCCGGCGGCCATTTCACTGTTGATGATTCATTTGAAAAAACGCGGCGCGGGCCGCCAGTTGGAGCAGAGCGCTTGAGTTCGATGGTCACCTCGCAACACGCTGAAGAGTTATCCACAGGTGCCCGCCAGCTCGGCGTGAGCCTGAGCGAAGCCCAGCATGCGCAACTGCTAGGCTATCTGGCGCTGCTGATCAAGTGGAACAAGGCCTACAACCTGACTGCGGTACGCGATCCCGACGAGATGGTTTCGCGACATCTGCTCGACAGTTTGAGTGTGATGTCCTTCGTCGAGAACGGTCGGTGGCTGGACGTTGGCAGTGGCGGTGGCATGCCGGGCATCCCGCTGGCGATCCTGTTTCCGGATTCTCAAGTGACCTGCCTGGACAGCAACGGCAAGAAAACCCGCTTCCTGACCCAGGTCAAACTCGAACTCAAACTGGATAACCTCCAGGTTATCCACAGCCGCGTCGAAGCTTTCCAGCCTGAAAAGCCTTTCAACGGAATCATCTCCAGGGCTTTCAGCAGCATGGAGAACTTCAGCAACTGGACGCGCCACCTTGGCAACGCCAATACGCGCTGGCTGGCAATGAAGGGCGTTCATCCGGCCGATGAGCTGGTAGCATTGCCGGCAGACTTCCACCTCGATAGCGAACACGCCTTGGCCGTACCCGGTTGCCAAGGCCAACGCCATCTGCTGATACTGCGCCGCACGGCATGATTGGGAACACACGCAAGAATGGCTAAGGTATTCGCAATAGCGAACCAGAAAGGTGGTGTGGGCAAGACCACCACCTGCATCAACCTCGCAGCATCCCTGGTCGCCACCAAGCGCCGGGTGCTGTTGATCGACCTCGATCCACAGGGCAACGCCACCATGGGTAGCGGTGTGGATAAACATGGCTTGGAAAACTCCATCTACGACGTCCTGATCGGCGAATGCGATCTGGGCCAGGCCATGCACTTCTCCGAACATGGCGGTTATCAACTGCTGCCGGCCAACCGCGACCTGACGGCGGCCGAAGTGGTGCTGTTGGAAATGCAGATGAAGGAAAGCCGCCTGCGCAGCGCGCTGGCGCCGGTCCGCGAGAATTACGACTACATCCTGATCGACTGCCCACCGTCGCTGTCGATGTTGACCCTCAACGCCTTGGTAGCCGCCGATGGGGTGATTATCCCCATGCAGTGCGAGTACTTCGCCCTTGAAGGGTTGAGCGACCTTGTGGATAACATCAAGCGTATCGCTGAATTGCTGAACCCGGACCTGAAGGTCGAGGGACTGTTGCGGACCATGTACGACCCGCGCCTGAGCCTGATGAACGATGTTTCTGCCCAGCTCAAGGAGCATTTCGGCGAGCAGCTCTACGATACGGTCATCCCGCGCAACATCCGTCTGGCCGAAGCGCCGAGCTACGGCATGCCGGCCCTGGCGTACGATAAACAATCGCGCGGCGCGCTGGCTTACCTGGCGCTGGCAGGCGAGATGGTTCGCCGCCAACGTCGTCAACCACGCATCGCTGCAGCCCAGCCAACTTAAGGAAGCCCCATGGCCGTCAAGAAACGAGGTCTCGGACGTGGACTGGATGCGCTGCTCAGCGGTCCGACTGTCAGTTCGCTGGAAGAGCAGGCCGTGCAGGCCGATCACCGTGAATTGCAGCATTTGCCCCTGGACCTGATCCAGCGTGGCAAATACCAGCCGCGCCGGGACATGGATCCGCAGGCGCTGGAGGAACTGGCCCAGTCGATCAAGACGCAGGGGGTGATGCAACCGATCGTGGTGCGGCCGATTGCCGATGGGCGTTTCGAGATCATCGCTGGCGAGCGCCGCTGGCGCGCCAGCCAGCAGGCCGGACAGGAAACCATTCCGGCGATGGTCCGCGATGTGCCGGACGAAACTGCAATCGCCATGGCGCTGATCGAGAACATCCAGCGCGAAGACCTCAACCCTATCGAAGAAGCCGTGGCCCTGCAGCGCTTGCAGCAGGAATTCCAGCTGACCCAGCAACAAGTCGCCGAAGCGGTGGGCAAGTCTCGCGTGACAGTGGCGAACCTGCTGCGGTTGATCGCGTTGCCAGAGGTCATCAAGACCATGTTGTCCCACGGCGACCTGGAAATGGGACATGCCCGGGCATTGCTCGGTTTGCCGGAGAATCAACAGGTTGAAGGGGCGCGACATGTTGTCGCACGCGGCCTGACCGTGCGCCAAACCGAGGCACTGGTTCGTCAATGGCTGAGCGGTAAACCTGCGCCTGTCGAAGCACCAAAACCCGATCCGGATATCGCTCGTCTTGAGCAGCGCCTGGCCGAGCGCCTGGGCTCTGCCGTGCAGATTCGCCATGGAAAGAAGGGCAAGGGTCAGCTGGTGATCGGTTATAACTCCCTCGATGAGCTGCAAGGTGTTCTTGCGCACATTCGCTGAAACAATTGCCCTTGTAGCGCGCAGTCGGAAATCACTACCTGAAGGTTGAATAGGGGCAGAACCGCCCCTATACTCTGCGCGCATTTTGTCGGCACAAATTATGCCAAGTTGTTGAATTCAGGCAGCCGACCATTGGAGAGCAAAAGCGATGGAAACACGCACGCCAAACCGCTTGCCGTTCCATCGTCTGGCAGTTTTCCCGGTGTTGATGGCCCAGTTCGTCGTTGTATTGATCGCCGCGTTGGCGCTTTGGCAATGGAAGGGAGTCGTCGCCGGATACTCGGGTCTTTGCGGAGGCCTGATAGCCTTGCTTCCCAATATTTACTTCGCTCACAGGGCATTTCGGTTTTCCGGCGCCCGAGCAGCCCAGGCTATCGTCCGGTCTTTTTATGCCGGCGAGGCGGGGAAACTGATTTTGACGGCAGTGCTGTTTGCGCTGACGTTCGCAGGTGTGAAGCCACTGGCGCCGCTGGCTGTATTCGGCGTGTTCCTGCTGACCCAGATGGTCAGTTGGTTCGCTCCCCTGCTAATGAGAACAAGACTTTCGAGACCTTAGGGCGTTTGAGGCAACCATGGCAGAAACAACCGCTTCGGGCTATATCCAGCACCACTTGCAGAACCTGACCTTCGGGCAGCTACCTAACGGCAGCTGGGGCTTTGCTCACACCGCAGCAGAAGCCAAGGAAATGGGCTTCTGGGCTTTCCACGTCGATACCCTCGGCTGGTCGGTCGCGTTGGGTCTGATCTTCGTTTTCCTTTTCCGCATGGCGGCGAAAAAAGCGACTTCCGGTCAGCCAGGTGCACTGCAGAACTTCGTTGAAGTATTGGTCGAATTCGTCGATGGCAGCGTGAAAGACAGCTTCCATGGCCGTAGCCCGGTGATCGCACCGCTGGCACTGACCATCTTCGTCTGGGTGTTCCTGATGAACGCCATCGACCTGGTACCGGTCGACTGGATTCCTCAGCTGGCCATCCTGATCTCCGGCGATGCCCATATCCCGTTCCGCGCCGTGTCGACCACCGACCCGAACGCGACCCTGGGCATGGCGTTCTCGGTTTTCGCACTGATCATTTTCTACAGCATCAAGGTCAAGGGCATCGGCGGCTTCATCGGCGAACTGACCCTGCACCCGTTCGGCAGCAAGAACATCCTTGTTCAGGCCCTGCTGATTCCGGTGAACTTCCTCCTGGAATTCGTGACCCTGATCGCCAAGCCAATCTCTCTGGCCCTGCGTCTGTTCGGCAACATGTATGCCGGCGAGCTGGTGTTCATCCTGATCGCTGTGATGTTCGGCAGCGGCCTGCTCTGGCTCAGCGGCCTGGGCGTGGTGCTGCAATGGGCGTGGGCTGTGTTCCACATCCTGATCATCACCTTGCAGGCGTTCATCTTCATGATGCTGACCATCGTCTACCTGTCGATGGCGCACGAAGAAAACCATTAAGGCCAGTCTCGACTAGTCTGATGTCCTTCCCGGTCAAACGGGAAGGGGCCCGAACGGGCTCGATGAAACGATTTGTTTTACCGCTTTAATCTAAAAAACCTAAACCATACGACGTAAAAGTCGGGAGGAAAGATGGAAACTGTAGTTGGTCTAACCGCTATCGCTGTTGCACTGTTGATCGGCCTGGGCGCACTGGGTACCGCAATTGGTTTCGGCCTGTTGGGCGGCAAGTTCCTGGAAGGCGCTGCGCGTCAGCCAGAAATGGTTCCAATGCTGCAAGTCAAAATGTTCATCGTTGCCGGTCTGCTCGACGCCGTAACCATGATCGGTGTTGGTATCGCGCTGTTCTTCACCTTTGCGAACCCGTTCGTTGGTCAGATCGCTGGCTGATTACTCGGATTTTCCGGGTAATTTGGTGTGATGGACAACGTAACTGCGAGGTGTTGGCGTGAACATTAATGCGACCCTGATTGGCCAGTCCGTTGCGTTCCTGATTTTTGTACTGTTCTGCATGAAGTTCGTATGGCCTCCGGTCATTGCGGCATTGCACGAACGTCAAAAGAAGATCGCTGATGGTCTGGACGCTGCCAGCCGAGCAGCTCGCGACCTGGAGTTGGCCCATGAGAAAGTGGGTCAGCAACTGCGCGAAGCGAAAGCTCAGGCAGCTGAAATCATCGAGCAAGCCAAGAAGCGCGGTACGCAGATTGTCGACGAAGCCCGTGAACAGGCTCGCGTCGAAGCTGACCGTGTGAAGGCTCAGGCTCAAGCCGAGATCGAACAGGAACTCAACAGTGTCAAAGACGCGCTGCGCGCCCAAGTGGGTAGCCTGGCCGTTGGCGGTGCTTCGAAGATCCTGGGTGCCACAATCGATCAAAACGCGCACGCAGAGCTGGTAAACCAACTGGCTGCTGAAATCTAAGCGAGGGCGATCATGGCAGAACTGACCACGTTGGCCCGACCTTACGCTAAGGCGGCCTTCGAGCACGCTCAGGCCCACCAGCAACTGGCCAATTGGTCAGCCATGCTCGGCCTGGCAGCAGCGGTGTCGCAAGACGACACCATGCAGCGCGTGCTCAAGGCCCCGCGACTGACGAGCGCAGAAAAGGCCGCCACGTTCATTGACGTGTGCGGCGACAAGTTCGATGCCAAGGCACAGAATTTCATCCACGTCGTTGCCGAAAACGACCGTCTCCCGCTTCTGCCGGAGATCGCCGCACTGTTCGACCTGTACAAGGCCGAGCAGGAGAAATCGGTAGACGTGGAAGTGACCAGTGCTTTTGCATTGAACCAAGAACAGCAAGACAAACTCGCCAAGGTTCTCAGTGCACGACTCAACCGGGAAGTGCGCCTGCAAGTCGAGGAAGACAAGTCCCTGATAGGGGGCGTTGTAATCCGCGCCGGCGACCTGGTTATCGATGGCTCGATTCGCGGCAAAATCGCGAAACTTGCCGAAGCATTGAAATCTTGAGTTTGAAGGGGCAGCAGAGCAATGCAGCAACTCAATCCTTCCGAAATAAGTGAAATTATCAAGGGCCGCATCGAAAAGCTCGATGTGACCTCCCAAGCCCGTAACGAAGGCACTGTCGTCAGCGTATCTGACGGCATCGTGCGGATTCACGGTCTGGCCGACGTCATGTACGGCGAGATGATCGAGTTTCCGGGCGGCGTCTACGGTATGGCCCTCAACCTGGAGCAAGACTCTGTAGGTGCCGTGGTACTGGGCGCGTACACGACTCTGGCTGAAGGCATGAGCGCCAAGTGCACCGGCCGCATCCTCGAGGTTCCTGTCGGTAAGGAACTGCTGGGTCGCGTTGTCGACGCACTGGGTAACCCTGTCGACGGCAAAGGTCCGCTGAACAACACCGAGACCGACGCGGTCGAGAAAGTTGCTCCTGGCGTGATCTGGCGTAAGTCGGTAGACCAGCCTGTACAGACTGGCTACAAGGCTGTCGATGCCATGATTCCTGTCGGCCGTGGCCAGCGTGAGCTGATCATCGGTGACCGTCAGATCGGTAAGACCGCTCTGGCGATCGACGCGATCATCAACCAGAAAAACAGCGGCATCTTCTGCGTCTACGTAGCAATCGGTCAGAAGCAATCGACCATCGCCAACGTGGTTCGCAAACTGGAAGAAAACGGTGCACTGGCCAACACCATCATCGTCGCCGCCAGCGCCTCCGAATCGGCTGCCCTTCAGTTCCTGGCACCGTACTCCGGTTGCACCATGGGCGAATACTTCCGCGACCGCGGTGAAGACGCGCTGATCGTTTATGACGATCTGTCCAAGCAAGCAGTGGCCTACCGCCAGATTTCCCTGCTGCTGCGCCGTCCACCAGGCCGTGAAGCCTACCCAGGCGACGTGTTCTATCTCCACTCCCGTCTGCTGGAGCGCGCATCCCGCGTTTCGGAAGAGTACGTAGAGAAGTTCACCAACGGCGCAGTGACTGGCAAGACCGGTTCCCTGACCGCGCTGCCGATCATCGAAACCCAGGCTGGCGACGTTTCCGCGTTCGTTCCGACCAACGTGATTTCCATCACCGACGGTCAGATCTTCCTGGAATCGGCCATGTTCAACTCGGGCATCCGTCCTGCTGTGAACGCCGGTGTTTCGGTATCCCGTGTGGGTGGTGCCGCTCAGACCAAGATCATCAAGAAGCTGTCCGGTGGTATCCGTACCGCCCTGGCCCAGTACCGTGAACTGGCGGCATTCGCCCAGTTCGCTTCTGACCTGGACGAAGCGACCCGTAAGCAACTTGAGCATGGTCAGCGCGTTACCGAGCTGATGAAGCAGAAGCAATACGCACCGATGTCGATTGCTGACATGGCGCTGTCGCTGTATGCCGCTGAGCGTGGGTTCCTGACTGACATTGAAATCGCCAAGATCGGCAGCTTCGAACAAGCGCTGATTGCTTTCTTCAACCGCGATCACGCCGATTTGATGGCCAAGATCAACGTGAAGGGTGACTTCAATGACGAAATCGACGCTGGCCTCAAAGCCGGCATCGAGAAGTTCAAGGCCACCCAAACCTGGTAAGCCGCAGCGGGAGCCGCAAGGCTCCCGCTTGCTAACCTGATAGGTGTTACATGGCAGGCGCAAAAGAGATTCGCAGTAAGATTGCGAGCATCAAAAGCACGCAAAAGATTACCAGCGCCATGGAAAAAGTGGCGGTCAGCAAAATGCGCAAGGCACAAATGCGCATGGCTGCTAGCCGTCCTTATGCGGAGCGCATCCGCCAGGTGATTGGTCATCTGGCCAACGCCAACCCGGAATACCGTCACCCGTTCATGATCGAACGCGCCATCAAGCGCGTCGGTTACGTTGTGGTGAGCAGTGACCGTGGTCTGTGCGGTGGCTTGAACACCAACCTGTTCAAGGCCCTGGTCAAGGACATGGCGGTAAACCGCGAACAAGGCGTCGAGATCGATCTGTGCGTGGTCGGTAGCAAGGGTGCGGCTTTCTTCCGCAACTTCGGCGGTAACGTCGTCGCTGCTATCAGCCACCTGGGTGAAGAACCATCGATCAATGATTTGATCGGCAGCGTCAAGGTGATGCTGGATGCTTACCTGGAAGGCCGGATCGACCGCCTGTCCGTGGTATCCAACAAGTTCATCAACACCATGACGCAACAGCCGACCGTGGAGCAGTTGATTCCACTGGTGGCGACCCCGGAACAGGAACTCAAGCACCACTGGGACTATCTCTACGAACCGGATGCCAAGGAGCTGCTCGACGGCTTGATGGTCCGCTACGTGGAGTCGCAGGTCTACCAGGCGGTGGTCGAGAACAACGCAGCTGAACAAGCGGCGCGGATGATCGCGATGAAGAACGCTACCGACAACGCCGGTGATTTGATCAGCGATTTGCAGCTGATCTACAACAAGGCGCGTCAGGCTGCGATCACCCAAGAGATCTCGGAAATCGTCGGCGGCGCTGCCGCGGTTTAACGGTTCAAATATTCAGAGGATCCAGCTATGAGTAGCGGACGTATCGTTCAAATCATCGGCGCCGTTATCGACGTGGAATTCCCACGCGACAGCGTACCGAGCATCTACGACGCCTTGAAGGTTCAAGGCGCCGAAACCACCCTGGAAGTTCAGCAGCAGCTGGGCGACGGCGTGGTTCGTACCATTGCGATGGGCTCCACCGAAGGCTTGAAGCGCGGTCTGGACGTCAACAACACTGGCGCAGCCATCTCCGTACCGGTCGGTAAAGCGACTCTGGGCCGGATCATGGACGTACTGGGCAACCCGATCGACGAAGCTGGCCCGATCGACACCGAAGAGCGTTGGGGCATTCACCGTCCTGCGCCATCCTTCGCTGAACAGGCCGGTGGCAACGAGCTGCTGGAAACAGGCATCAAGGTTATCGACCTGGTCTGCCCGTTCGCCAAGGGCGGTAAAGTCGGTCTGTTCGGTGGTGCCGGTGTGGGCAAGACCGTAAACATGATGGAACTGATCCGTAACATCGCCATCGAGCACAGCGGTTATTCCGTGTTCGCCGGTGTGGGTGAGCGTACTCGTGAGGGTAACGACTTCTACCACGAGATGAAGGATTCCAACGTTCTGGACAAAGTGGCACTGGTCTACGGCCAGATGAACGAGCCGCCGGGAAACCGTCTGCGCGTAGCCCTGACCGGCCTGACCATGGCCGAGAAGTTCCGTGACGAAGGTAACGACGTTCTGCTGTTCGTCGACAACATCTACCGTTACACCCTGGCCGGTACCGAAGTATCCGCACTGCTGGGCCGTATGCCTTCGGCAGTAGGTTACCAGCCGACCCTGGCTGAAGAGATGGGCGTGCTGCAAGAGCGCATCACTTCGACCAAGCAAGGTTCGATCACCTCGATCCAAGCGGTATACGTACCAGCGGACGACTTGACCGACCCGTCGCCAGCGACCACCTTCGCCCACTTGGACGCCACCGTCGTTCTGTCCCGTGACATCGCTTCCCTGGGTATCTACCCAGCGGTAGACCCACTGGACTCGACTTCGCGCCAGCTGGACCCGAACGTGATCGGCCAGGAGCACTACGACACCGCTCGCGGCGTTCAGTACGTGCTGCAGCGTTACAAAGAGCTGAAGGACATCATCGCGATCCTGGGTATGGACGAACTGTCGGAAACCGACAAGCAGTTGGTATCCCGCGCTCGTAAGATCCAGCGCTTCTTGTCGCAACCGTTCTTCGTGGCTGAAGTCTTCACCGGTGCATCGGGTAAATACGTTTCCCTGAAAGACACCATTGCTGGCTTCAAAGGCATCCTCAACGGTGACTACGACCACCTGCCAGAACAAGCGTTCTACATGGTCGGCGGCATCGAAGAAGCGATCGAGAAAGCCAAGAAACTGTAATCCCGGCGCCCGGCAACGGGCGCTAATTTAGGTTGAGGCAATCAGATGGCTATGACAGTCCATTGCGATATCGTCAGTGCGGAAGGGGAAATCTTCTCCGGTCTGGTCGAGTTTGTGGTTGCGCACGGTGAGCTGGGTGATCTGGGTATCACCATGGGTCACGCACCGTTGATCACCAGCTTGAAGCCAGGTCCGATTACTCTGACCAAGCAGGGCGGGGACAAGGAGGTGTTCTACATCTCCGGTGGTTTCCTCGAGGTTCAGCCGAACATGGTCAAGGTCCTTGCCGACACCGTGCAACGTGCTGCCGACCTGGACGAAGCCTCCGCTCAGGAAGCCGTCAAGGCTGCCGAGAAGGCCCTGAACGAAAAAGGCGCAGACTTCGACTACGGTTCTGCTGCTGCACGTCTGGCCGAGGCCGCAGCCCAGCTGCGTACCGTCCAGCAGATCCGCAAGAAGTTCGGCGGCTAAGCCGTCAGCTTTCTGTGCGATTGATTAAAAAGGGTAGCCTCGGCTACCCTTTTTTCTTTTCCCGACACTCATCATCTGGTCGCAGCCGCTGACCACCCAGGATTGGTAGCCAGTCATGTCTCTCGAAATCGTTATCCTCGCGGCCGGTCAAGGCACCCGCATGCGTTCGGCGCTGCCCAAGGTCTTGCACCCGGTCGCCGGCAATTCCATGTTGGGCCATGTTATCCACAGCGCCCGACAGCTTGATCCACAGCGCATTCACGTGGTGATCGGTCACGGTGCCGACGCGGTGCGTGAGCGCCTGGCGGCGGATGACCTGAATTTCGTCTTGCAGGACAAACAACTGGGTACCGGCCACGCCGTGGCTCAGGCTGTGCCATTCATTACTGCCGATACGGTGTTGATTCTCTACGGCGATGTGCCGCTGATTGAAGTCGACACGTTGCAACGTCTGCTCAAGCACGTCGCGCCACAACAACTGGGCCTGTTGACCGTCGAGCTGGATGATCCGACCGGCTACGGCCGCATTGTGCGCAATGCCGACGGCCAGGTGACAGCGATCGTCGAGCAAAAAGACGCCAACGAAGCCCAGCGCGCGATTACCGAGGGCAACACCGGGATTCTTGCCGTGCCGGCCGAGCGCCTGGGCGACTGGATGAGTCGTCTGTCGAACAACAATGCCCAGGGCGAGTACTACCTGACCGACGTGATTGCCATGGCCGTAGCCGATGGCCTGGTCGTCGCCACCGAGCAGCCGCTGGACGCCATGGAAGTGCAGGGCGCCAACGATCGTCGGCAGCTGGCCGAGCTGGAGCGCCACTATCAATTGCGCGCCGCCCGCCGCCTGATGGCCCAAGGCGTGACCCTGCGCGATCCGGCTCGTTTTGACGTACGCGGTGAATTCAGCGTGGGGCGCGACGTGGTCATCGATATCAATGTCATCCTCGAAGGCAAGGTCATCATTGAAGATGACGTGGTCATCGGCCCGAACTGCGTGATCAAGGACAGCACCCTGCGCAAGGGTGTGGTGATCAAGGCGAACAGTCACCTCGAAGGCGCGGTGATGGGGGAAGGCTCCGACGCGGGTCCGTTTGCCCGCCTGCGCCCGGGCACTGTGCTGGAAGCCCGTGCCCATGTGGGTAACTTCGTTGAACTGAAGAATGCCCACATGGGCGAGGGCGCGAAGGCGGGCCACCTGACCTACTTGGGGGACGCTGAAGTCGGCGCCCGCACCAACATTGGCGCCGGTACCATTACGTGCAACTACGATGGCGCCAACAAATGGAAAACCGTGCTGGGCGAAGACGTCTTCATTGGCTCCAACAACTCACTGGTGGCGCCTGTGGATATCTCCAGTGGGGCGACCACGGCTGCTGGTTCGACCGTTACCCAGAATGTGGATAACGGCCAATTGGCCGTGGCACGCGCCCGCCAGCGCAACATCGACGGCTGGAAGCGTCCGGTAAAGATCAAGAAGCCCTGAAGTTATCCACACATGCTCCTTGGTGGTAGCGAGCTTGCTCGCGATAGCGGTTTGTCAGATAGAACGTTCTAACTGAACCACCGCTATCGCGAGTGAGCTGCCACATTCGATTTCTGAATTTTTTCTCTTGGCGCCTTGACGATATCGCTGCAATAGGTTTTGATTGCTTACGTTATCTTTCGAATCGAAACTTAGGCCGTCATGTCCAAGCGCAACACACCACAACGTCGCCACAATATCCTCGTCCTGCTTCAAGAGCAGGGCGAGGTCAGCGTGGATGAATTGGCCAAGCGCTTCGAAACCTCCGAAGTTACGATTCGCAAGGACCTCGCCGCCCTGGAGACCAATGGCTTGCTGTTGCGTCGTTACGGTGGCGCGGTACCAATGCCTCAGGAGCTGGTGGCGGATAACGCCCAGAGTGTCTCCAAGTTCAAACACGCCATTGCCGGGGCCGCCGTGAAGCGGATCCGCGAACATGCGCGCATCATCATCGACAGCGGCAGCACCACGGCGGCCATGATTCCTCAACTCGGCAATCAGCCGGGGCTGGTGGTGATGACCAATTCCCTGCACGTCGCCAGCGCCTTGAGCGAGCTGGAGCACGAGCCGGTGCTGTTGATGACCGGTGGCACCTGGGACCCGCATTCGGAATCCTTCCAAGGCCAGGTCGCCGAGCAAGTGCTGCGTTCCTACGACTTCGACCAGTTGTTCATCGGTGCCGACGGCATCGACCTGGCGCGCGGCACCACCACTTTCAACGAACTGCTGGGCCTGAGCCGTGTGATGGCTGAGGTTGCACGCGAAGTGATCGTGATGGTGGAGGCCGATAAGATCGGTCGCAAGATACCCAACCTGGAACTGCCGTGGAGCAGCGTCCATACCCTCATTACCGATGATCGCCTGCCCGTGGAGGCACGCGACCAGATTCAGGCCCGCGGCATCAATCTGATCTGCGCACCTGTCAGCCAGGAGAAATAACATGTGTGGAATTGTCGGCGCCGTTGCTGAGCGCAACATCACGGCCATCCTGCTTGAAGGCCTCAAGCGTCTTGAATACCGCGGCTACGACAGTGCCGGCGTGGCGGTATTCACCCAAGACGCAAAACTTGAGCGTGTGCGGCGCCCGGGAAAAGTCAGCGAGTTGGAACGGGCACTGGACGCTGAGCCGCTGATCGGTCGCCTGGGTATCGCCCATACCCGCTGGGCCACCCATGGCGCACCGTGCGAGCGTAACGCCCACCCACATTTCTCCGGCGACCTGGCGGTGGTGCACAACGGCATTATCGAGAACTACGAGGCCTTGCGCGAACAACTCAAGGCACTCGGCTATGTGTTCACCTCGGACACCGACACCGAAGTCATCGCCCATTTGCTCACCCACAAGCTCAAGGACCTGGTGGACCTGACCGTAGCGCTCAAGGCCACGGTCAAGGAACTCCATGGCGCTTATGGCCTGGCGGTGATCAACGCCAAACAACCGGATCGCCTCGTGGCGGCCCGCAGTGGCAGCCCGTTGGTGATCGGCCTGGGCCTGGGGGAAAACTTCCTGGCTTCCGATCAACTGGCGCTGCGCCAGGTCACCGATCGCTTCATGTACCTGGAAGAAGGCGATATCGCCGAGATCCGCCGCGACAGCGTGCAGATCTGGGACCTTGACGGCAAGGAAGTCGAGCGCGAGGTGGTGCAATACCGCGACGGCGCCGAAGCCGCCGACAAAGGCGAGTTCCGGCATTACATGCTCAAGGAAATCCATGAACAACCGGCCGTGGTGCAGCGCACCCTCGAAGGCCGTCTGAGCCAGGATCAAGTGCTGATGCAGGCCTTCGGTCCGCAAGCCGCCGAGCTGTTCGCCAAGGTGCGCAACGTGCAGATTGTCGCCTGCGGCACCAGCTATCACGCCGGCATGGTCGCGCGTTACTGGCTCGAAGAGCTGGCCGGTATCCCCTGCCAGGTCGAAGTCGCCAGCGAGTTCCGCTATCGCAAAGTTGTCGTGCAGCCCGACACCCTGTTCGTGACCATTTCCCAGTCTGGCGAAACCGCGGATACCCTGGCTGCCCTGCGCAACGCCAAGGAGTTGGGCTTCCTCGCCAGCCTGGCGATCTGCAATGTCGGCATCAGCTCGCTGGTGCGCGAGTCTGATCTGACCCTGCTGACCCAGGCCGGTCGGGAAATCGGCGTGGCGTCGACCAAGGCATTCACCACGCAGTTGGTGGGCCTGCTGTTGCTGACGCTGTCCCTGGGCCAGGTGCGCGGCATGCTGGGCGAGGGCGTCGAAGCCAAGCTTGTCGAGGAACTGCGTCGCTTGCCGGCTCGCCTGGGTGAAGCCTTGGCGATGGACAGCACCGTGGAAAAAATCGCCGAGCTGTTCGCCGACAAGAACCACACCTTGTTCCTGGGTCGTGGCGCGCAATTCCCGGTGGCAATGGAAGGCGCCCTGAAGCTCAAGGAAATTTCCTATATTCACGCCGAGGCGTATCCGGCCGGTGAACTCAAGCACGGCCCGTTGGCCCTGGTGGATAACGACATGCCGGTGGTCACCGTGGCGCCGAACAACGAGCTGCTGGAAAAGCTCAAGTCGAACCTGCAGGAAGTACGCGCCCGTGGCGGCCAATTGGTGGTCTTCGCCGATGAGAAGGCTGGCATGACCAACGGCGAAGGTACCCATGTGGTACACATGCCGCACATCCACGACATCCTTTCGCCGATCCTCTACACCATCCCGCTGCAATTGCTGTCGTACTACGTGGCGGTGCTCAAGGGCACCGACGTGGACCAGCCGCGGAATTTGGCGAAGTCTGTGACGGTGGAGTGAGTTTCAGGCGGGCTGCTGGGCTCATGTTTTTGATTAATAAAGGTTGTCACAAAACAATAAAGGTTGTCACAACGTAATAAAGGTTGTCACAAGGCTGGCCCCGACCGCACATCAGGCCGGAGCCAGGCCTTGGAGATTTGGGTGACAATCCTCTACGCACCGCTGTGACTGTTGTCCTGGCTGAGCCCGCTCGCTGGCATGTCCTCTTTACACGACACACCAGCCTCGTTCCGTTCGAGTGGGTCGCCCAATCATGAGCGACTTGAACATGGCATCTGCGCCCGTAGCTCCGGTCAAGGCTGCCCACCGCCAGCTGATGACCCAATCAAAAATAGATAAAAAAATTAAATCAGGCCGTGGAAGTGGAGTGAGAGATTCCTATAAACCATGGATCAAGGTGTGGGAAATCAAATCAAAGGGTGTCTCCCATATGATTGCGGGAGTTAAGATTTTCCGCACTCATCACCTGCTGTCCAATGCGGAGCGAGATTACCTCACTGTACTTGAGCACGACGCCTCGATCATTGATATCCGAGAGCAGTACCCCCTGCTTACACAGGCTGAGACTCAAGCAATTGCCTCAAGCATAAATTGTCGTCACCCTGTATATCCTGGGACGCAGATACCTGTCGTTATGACGACGGACTTTCTCATCACCTTCTTGGATCCCTCTGGTGAAACGAGGTTAGCTGCTCGCTCAGTAAAATATAGAAAGGAATTTGAGCAGACTGATCTTCATGTGCGGAATCGAATAGCTGAAAAGCTCGCTATTGAGGAAAAATACTGGTCAATGAGGGGCGTGGACTGGAAGCTGGTCCTGCACGAAAACCTCTCGAAGATTAGATTAGCGAACCTCAGAGTTCTCAGGACTTATGCCAATATCCATCCCTCGTTGCCGACTGAGAAAAATATAGGGAACTTACTTGAATACATCGCGGGGTCAAAGACGGATCAAATACCCTTAAAAGCTCTTTTGGAAAAGGCGTCACGTGATATCTATATTGACTATATGAGCGTGAAGCGGCTCTTCCATCACCTGCTATGGATCGGCCGTTTAGAGTCTGATATTACCTCGAAAATAATAAGCTTGTCGCAGCCGTTGCACGTATGGCCGAGCCATCGGTCAGCGGCTTTGTCTCCGCCAACCGAGGTTTCTCATCATGCTTGATTTTCAAATTAACAGCATTGTTTCTCCCGGCGAAGAACCGAGCTTACTAAAAAAGGCAGTTAGGGTCTTAGGCATAAATAATGATACTGTTATCGTGATTGAGCTGAATATGAATCCAGGCAAGCCGTGGCAGATTGATAAGTCAGTTTTAATTGACGAAATTGATTCAGGGCGGTCTTAAGTCCAGAAATGGTTCCTTTACATCTGCTCAGAAGCGACGATGAAATTAGTGAAAATGAAAAGGCGAGCCGAAATCGAAATTGGAGTCTTATAAGAAGTTTAGTAGAAGATCGCTCTGCCTTGGATATTCTTGGTCCTGGTTTTGGGAAGCTTGTTGCGACGCATGCCATAGAGACAGGGGTAGAGCGTAAGCAGATATACCGGCTTCTATACCGCTATTGGAGTATGGGTCAGACACCTAACGCGTTTCTTTGGAACACAAGCGCTTGCGGCGGACGTGGGAAGAAAAAGGATCGGTCCTCAGGTATTATCCCCGGTCGGCCGCGTAAGTATCTTGGTGTCGTTGTCAATGATGGTGGTGCCATCCCGCTCGAACAGCGCCATCTCTCTCATATCCGTTTGGCTTACGGGCGAGTCGCTAGCGGCAAGTGTGGCACCCTGAAAGATGCACATAAGTGGATGTTAAACAAATTTTATAGAGCGACTCTCCCTGACGGATCGAAAGGAAATATTGTACGCGGCAGTTACCCGACTACTGCACAGCTTAGATATCACGGTAAATTATTTTTCGATGACCTGTATAAGCTCAAGGTGCGTGGCGGTTCTATCAGGTACAACAAAGACCATCGGGCTATCGTTGGCTCAGCATCCCAAGGCCTGATAGGCGCGACGCAGCGATATGAGATAGATTCCACCATCGCTGATGTCTATTTAGTGCATCGCGTTAATAGGCTGTGGCTCATTGGGCGTCCGATACTTTATGTAGTCGTCGATACCTACACCAGAATGATTGTAGGAATTCACGTGGGCCTTGAGGGGCCCAGCTGGAATGGGGCTAGACACGCGATATACAACGCTTGCACCTCAAAGGTTGAGTTTTGCAAACGATACAACGTAGACATTGAGGAAGCTGACTGGCCATGCTCGCATTTGCCAGTCGAAATTGTGGCTGACCGGGCTGAACTTCTAAGCGAGGCGGGGGCAACGCTCTCCCAAAGCTTGGGGCTTGGGGTGCAAATTTTGCCTCCTTTCAGGCCTGATTGGAAAGGGATCATCGAAAGCCGTTTCCGTCTGATCAATGAACACCTCGACTTGAAGTTCGTTCCAGGCGGAGTGGATGCTCGTAAAATGGAGCGCGGCGATAGGGACTACCAACTCGATGCCATTTTGGATATCGACGAGTTCACCGAAATGGTTATTGTAGGAGTCTTGGCTCACAATAAGAGCCTGCGGATACCACACCTTTTAAATCGCGAGATGATTGCCGGCGGAGTGGAAGCAACGCCTATAGCGATTTGGAATTGGTCGAAGGATAATAGCCCTATAAATTCAAAAGTAGTATCGCCGGCTGAGTTGAAAATCGCTCTATTGCCCTCTCAGCAGTGTCGTATAAGTCGAGGCGGTATTGTTTTCCAAGGCGTACAGTATACATGTCAAACAGCGTTACGCGAGGAGTGGTTGGAGCGCTCGCACAACCTGCGGACGAAATATGTTCGAGTATTCTATGATCCTAACTCTATTGAAAATTGTTGGATCAAGTCAGAAGCAGGTTTTGAGGCTTTAACTATTGTACCGCAGCAACGGCAGAAATATGGTGGACTCCGTATGGAGGAGGTTCTTGATATGATCCATGTCCTGAACCAAGTTTCGCCGGATGCCCGTTATGACAGTGATAATACTGCGGCGCTGGTAAGGGGGCGGCAAGAGGAAATCTTTGACCGGGCCAAATCCAAACGTGTCGCTCAGGGTGACCCGAAATCGAATGCAGATTTCAAGCGGGACAAACGTGCCAAGCGTGCTACCGAAGCTCAGACCGAGCGCGATTCCCATACCGCTGATCTGAATCAGCTACGCGTTGTGGATAACATACCTCCTGTGGCAGAAAATTCTAAGCTAGTCACCGGCAGGCCCAGTTCCGCGAGAAGCGCGGCGTTTCTGAAACTAGTCGTCAGCGAGGGAAGCGAGGCTGAGACATGAACGATTTGACGTTCTCCCCCGCAGAATACATTCCTACAGGCATGCCTCAGTACGATGGCAACCCGCTGATCGAATGCTTGCCTAGAATTCTGTCGGATGTAGATGTGGTCAGGCGCGTTGGGAACCTTCCGCCGAAGCCCGACGAGGCCGAACGAGCGTTGCCACCGAAGCTTCGCGGTCATGGGATCAACCGGCTGAAAGATGTTGTTGTTCCATTCGAAATTCACCTGCGCCTTGAAGACCTTTTCAGCCAGCTGATTCGCTACGGATATATGGGACGCAATCCGCTGTTGGCCTCATCTGTTAGGCATCGGCTGCCTTCCTCAGCGGAGGCCAAGGGCCACGGATTCATGTCCACCGCTGAGACGATGACGCTCATCGGCTTGAGTGGTATGGGTAAGACCACAGCGCTCAATTCCATCGCAAGGCTTTATCCGCAGGTGATCAGCCACAGCAGATATAAAGACGCCATTCTCATCGAAACCCAGGTCGTGTGGCTAAAGATTGAGTGCCCTCATGACGGCTCGTTGCGCGGTTTCTGTGCAGCATTCTTCTCAGCGTTGGATGCTGCGTTAGGAGTCGACAAATACTCGCGCAGGGGCGGTTCTGGCAACAGCATCAGCGTAATGCTCCAGCACATCAGTCAGCTGTGCAAAACCTTTTTCATTGGTGCTTTGATCATTGATGAAATGCAGCATCTTTGCTCCTCGCGGGGGGGACAGGATCGGGAAAAGTTGCTGAATTTCTTCGTAACTTTATCCAACGATGCAGGCGTTCCGCTGGTGTATGTAGGGACCAACGCAATGCTCCCGCTGTTTTCTGGTGTGCTGCGCAACGCCCGAAGAGCGGCGGGGATGGGACCCATCGCTTTTGACCGATTCAGCGAAGACGATCCGTTTTGGGAGCACTTGGTGTCCCAACTCTGGGCCTATGACTGGACGGCATCATGCGCCCCCCTGACGAAGGAGCTCTTGTCCAAGATCTATGATCTCGCCCAAGGCAATACTGATTTCCTAGCGAAACTGCTTATGCTTGCGCAGCGTCATGTAATTTGGGAGGGCCTCGACGCTATTACGCCAGCGGTGCTTCAGCAGGTGTATGACAATCAAATGAGGCTTCTACACAAGCCCATCGAGGCTCTACGAAGCGGTGATCCTCTTCAGATTGCTGACTTCGAGGACATGATGCCTACAAAAGACCAGATCGCCCAGATGATGAACTACGACTTGGCTCGCCGGGCCGACAGAGCTCATCTTTCGCTACTTACCCAGGCCGCGATCACTCCTCCACCTCAAGCCAAGGATAAATCGGCATCGAAGGCTACGGGTCGTACCGTGGTCCCGGTTGCTGACGGAGCATTAGCTAACGTGCATTTTTCGAAGGACGAAGACCTTCAGGCTCAGCTCGAACAGCGCGGCTGGGTGGATAGGGATTCCTCCTGGTGACATGAGGATCGGGAGCTCAAGGCAGTGGCTAACCTTCTGTTCTTCCCCCAGCCGTTCCCGGATGAGTCGCTCTACAGCCTGGCCGTGCGCTATCACAAGCTAGCGGCCAATCCAGGATACCGCGTGTCAAGCCACGAGCTCTTCGGTAGCTACTCGCGTACCTGTGGTTCCATTTTGCCATGCTGCTTAGGGGCTCTGTCTGAGCGTCTGGGAGGCGCCATTCCCGTAGGAGAGTTGATCAATCGCTTCACACTTTTACCGCTTTATTTGCCGTTTTTGAATGAACAGAAGGGCCGCGATGCCGTTGTTCTAATGGGAGGTAATCGGGGTACAGGACTCAAGATGGCCTTGGGCATAACAGCGTCGCGTTTCCTCCAACACGCCTCGTTTAGATATTGCGAGAGCTGCGTCGGACAGGACATGCTGGAGTGCGGCTTAGCCTACTGGCATCGTATTCATCAAGCTTCGGGCATTTGCGTCTGTCCGCGCCACAGCGAAGTGCTACAGGCGATGAGATTTCCCAAAGGGGCAGATTGGCGTTGCATGTTGCTACCGGGCGAATCAGGTGGAACGCCGGTTATGGACTGTGGAGAACACAGCGCGGCCATTGCGATTGCCCGTATGCAGCTATGGGGGCTCGACCACCCCGATGAGATCAAAGCGATCCAGGCTGGAAATTTTTTCAGGACCCGTTTGGACGAGATGAGTTTTATTAGGTCTGGTCGAATTAGAGAGGGAATGCTGAGAGAGTTCTTAACCAGGCGACTTCGGTGCAGTCCTAGCGCTGCCGAGTTTGAAGAAATGGTTCGGTCCTGTGACTGGGTTTTGCAGATCATACGGCGACGAGAGCGAATCGTGCAGCCCTTCAAGTTCTATTTCCTCTGCTGGCTCCTCGATCTGGAGCTGGAACACCTCAAGACCTACTGTCCAGAGGCCGATATATCCGCTGGTGTTATGGTCTGTCGTGATAGGCCGAATAACCTTACTGATGACAATGACCTCCAAGCCCGCCGGTTAGCCTTTGCAAACAGTGCTAACCCCAAATGTCATGACAAGCCGGGCTATCAGTGGTTGTACCGCCACGACAGGGAATGGTTGGTCAACTATGTTGCTGCAAACCCCTACCTCAGAGATCGAAAGATTCGAATCGACTGGCAATCCAGGGACTTCACCCTTGCGTCAGAGCTCGCTAAAGCTAGGGCGATCTTACTTTCTGTACACGGAAAGCCTCAGCAGGTCACCCGCGCTGCTCTATGCAGGCTTGTGGTAAACGCCCACGCTTTCCTTAAAATGCCGGAACATTTTCCGAGGAGCATAAGGTTGATGGCGGATTTGCTTGAGTCTACTCATGACCACCAGCTGCGTAAAATCCGGTGGGCAATCCGAGAATACTCTCTGACTGAACACTGTGCCATGAGTGTTCTCTACCGTTATGCCGGAATACGGATATCTCGCGTATCCGAAGATGAAATCCTCATGCAGATACGTGACGATATGGACTAGTTCTATTGGCTTCGTGCAAGAGTTTATTGAATATGGATTTTTTCTTCTCTCGCAGGAGGTCTTGCTCATCTTGGTTCGCTAGCAAATTTAAATAATTCTCAGCGGTGTGACATCCTAAAAATACATACATAGGAAATTTGTCACTGGTGGAGATACTGCTCGTGGTAAGTCTCGACGTAATCCCCATTTCTTTGTAAATCAGTTTGGAAATATCCAGCTCGGTGCGTTCGAATTCTCTAGTGCGATTAATCATGAGGCTTGCATATGCGATAAAGTCTGCCGTTCCATCATGTATCATCGGGCCGCGGTAGCCCAGAAGATCTGCGACAAATTTGGCGTACATATGACGGGTTGATCCGAATTCTCGCTTTTGACGTCTTGACCATTTGCCCTGCTTGCTGCACTTGGCTAGGTGACCAATCTCGTGCTTTTTCAGTGGCATTGAGCAGGCCGGACATGTTTCGATTAGAGTGCAAGCATGAGTACTGCAAACCTGTACGGAACCCAACACGTGCCTGCAATGAATATAGGGGCTTCCGCAGTTATTCAAGTCTTCGAGAACGCAATCTGGACAAACTTTCTGCCAAGTCTTTGGTGTGACGATTGCGGTCGCTCGATGACGACCAAGCGCAGCTATCATAGGATACAAAGTGTGGTCGTTTAGGACTAGTTCGGAAATTTTGTGGTCGTCTAGCAGTTTTGGGTAATAAAATTCTTGATGCGGCCGCCACTCTGCTTGCACGGTGCTTAAGGTTTTACTAATCCCAAAGCCAACACGAGGTATCGGTTTTATATAGAAATCTTCAGTTTTTAGAGATTTAATACCTAGAAGCTCATTGCCTCGCTTAAGCGCTGATGCGACATATTCTCCAGGTAATGGTGCGAAAATTCTCATTAATTGAAGTGCTTGTACACGTTGCTAGACGGGCGGTATGCCATTTTAGTTAGAAGTCACCGGTATCGCATCCACATTGGTGACCGTATTGGGCTATTGTGAAGGTGGAAGGGCGCCGGACGTGCTTGGGAATCAAAATGGCTAGTCTGGCAGCCAACGCACAAGAGGAGGTCGATGCAGTGAATCCTACAAGCACTCGCCCACCTGTTGAATCGCAGGCCTTTCCACCAACGTTCCACCTGGTTCATACCCACCCCGACGGGTTGAGCCAGCTGGAGCTCCTGAGTCTAGTCCAAACAGGATTCTTTTTCAGCGACGTGAAGTGCATGGTCGAGTCATCGAGCCTGTTCAAGGCTCGTAACCTCGTCGGGCGAATCACAGGAAGATCGACCAGAAGCATTCACCGTCTGAGCCATCCCGCTCAGGCCCATCGTCTGGATGCCCAGCAGAGCGCGGTGGCGTTCCAGTATGCGAAAGGACTGGAGCTTGCATCGAAGGTATTTGGCTCTCAGATGCTCGCGGAGCAGTGGCTTTGTCGGCCGTGCGGCCGTTTGTTGGGGTTTGTACCCTTCGAGATGCTCGACACGTCGCTCGGGTTCAGCGTCGTAGCGGACTATCTTGAGCGTATACGCTTGGGTGTCTACCAGTAGCTTGCCTGAGGGCGAGGTTGGTATGCGGCGAGGAGGCAACGCTACCTCTTTTTACATGCGGGACTTACAACCTTGTAATTCCCGTATCACTCAATTGACAGCGATCAACCCCTAATCTTCAGTCACGTTTATTGGAGTGATTGAAATGAAAGTCATCAAAAGTATCACCGCTATCCTGGCCTTAGTGGCTTCGTCAGCCGTACTCGCCGAAGGAGGATCCGACCGTCTGCATGGAAAGATGATTCAGGCCAATGAGCAAGCTATGCGAGCTTATGCCGCTGCCAAGGGAAAGAACCCACCGGAGGTGATCCACTATCGCTACGGGATGCGGCTCGACGTGGCGAAGGTGATCAGCATGACGTCGACCAAGGCGAGCTGTGACGTGATGCCGGCACAGATGAATTACGAGGATTCCAACGGAGACGTGAAAATCCTTGAATACCGGACCGCTGGAGTCGGTTGCCGGGGCCAGAACTGAGCACTGAGCGAGTGGACAGGACTTACTCTGATAAAACGCCGGGTTGAAGCGTCAATTCCGGCAATAGATCGCCTGGTTACCGGCTTTCATGACTGGTGGAGTACGATGAGGACTGGTAGCTCAGGCAGGAGAGTCCAATGACTCAATCAGCGCGCACCACGGTAAAGTGCCTAGATCCCGGCGACGGCTCCGGCGATGTGATTGTGGAATTACCCGATGACATTTTGCGCGAGCTCGGGGTCACGACGGGCGACAGACTCTCCATCGAGCTCATCAACGGCGATATCGTACTCAAGCCAGTCCGCGAGCGCCGTGAATCTGACTAGCTACCCTTTGTAGCCCCTCTCTGTCGTCCTGTTGAGCTGATGAAGCTTTCTAGCGGGGGAATAAGGGACGGCAGTCAGCCTACCGCCGTCCTCCTGGTAGGTGCGTTATTTGGCTGGATAGTTGGCGACTACTTGGTCCTCGCCGCTTTTGATTAAACCAATGACTTGGTAGGCATGGCTTACGCCATCAACCTCCATGCCTGGGGACCCAGCTGGCATTCCTGGTACGGCGATCCCGACTAGATCGTTCCGCCCCCTGAGTTCTCGAATCTGCTCAGCTGGCACGTGACCTTCAACAAACTTTCCGTCGATCACAGCTGTGTGGCAGGACGCTAACCGTGGCGCTACGCCCAGCTTCTGTTTCACTGCGCTCATGTCCGTCTCAACATGGTCGGTCACTTTGAAACCATTGGCTTCCAGGTGCGCGATCCACTTCTTGCAGCAACCGCAGTTCGCGTCTCGGTGAACGTCGATGGACAATGGCTCGGCAGCATAGGCCGCCGAGGTCACCAGAAGCCCAGCGATAGCGGCTAGCCGAACGAATATCCGGTTAGTTGGCATGAGTGTGCTCCTTACCGTCTTTGTGAACATGCGTCTTTGGCGACGATGTCGGGTGGGCATCCGAATGGGCCTCGGCCGCATTGTGGTCACCGTGATGATCTGCCGCTTGAGCGGAGCCTGCGGGTGCAGCTCCATGGTCGTGAGCTGCCTGGGCATGATCGTCGTCTGCCGCTTCATCGTGATCACCATGCTCGGCACGACCGCTCCCGCCGTGCTGGCCCTCATGGTTGTGCATATCGCTTTCACCGCCGCCGTGCTGGTGGCCGCCGCTCGTGGCCACCAAGGCCTTGTACTGCTCGGCATTCATCTGGGGCAGTTGATCCAGGAACGCGACGATTCCCCAGATGTACTCATCGCCCATGCTCTTGCCCCAGGCGGGCATGCCCGTGGCTTTGATACCGTGCTTGATTGTCCAGAATGCGGCGGCTGGATCGCCTCCGACACCCACCTTGGTGAGGTCGGGTGGCGACGGGTATAGCGCTTGGCTTAGCTCAGTCTTCCCAACGCCAGGGGCAAGGTGACAGCCTATACACATGGCGTTGTAGTTGCCCGCCCCCGCTTTGATCAACGCGGCTTCCTTCAGATCAGGGACTTCGATGTCTCGCGCTCGAACCTCAATAGACCGATCACGAGCCATGGCGAGAAAGGAATGGACTGCCGGGAAGTGAGGATCATCAGCGCCGACATTCACCAGACCGAAATAGGCTGTGCCCAATACCGCAGCACTTCCGACAGCACCGGCCCCAAGCAGCGTTGTAATTGTTTTTTTCATGTTGGAATTCTCAGAACCACATCCGGATACCGGCAACGAAGCGTGCCTCATCAACATCTCCACCCTCGTCTCGGATGAAGTCAGCGGTGTTGCCGTAGGAGCGGCTCCAGGTAACGCCTATGTATGGAGCAAACTGGCGGACAATTTCATACCGTAGGCGCAGCCCGACTTCGGTATTGGCAAGGCCCGAGCCAACGCCGCGCTCAGGATCGTTCTTGCCATAGAAATTGACCTCGGCCGTGGGCTGCAAAATCAAGCGATTGGTCAGCAGGATGTCGTATTCGCCCTCAAGACGCGCAGCAGTCTGACCGTTCTCGCCTATAAACGCCGTGGCTTCGGCCTCGAAGTCATACAGAGCCATGCCCTGAATACCAAAGGCTGCCCAGGTCTGTGGGGATTCCGGTTTGAAATCCTGGCGGACCCCGGCGACCACATCCCACCAAGGGCTGACCGAGCGCCCGTACAGGAGTTGCAGCTCAGCATCTTCGGTTACCCCATTGGTGCGCTCGCCTTCCGAACGAACCCAGAGGCGATTAATGTCGCCGCCTATCCAGCCTGATGCGTCCCAGGCCAGGGTGCTGCCCTCATCGGCGTCCTGGTATTCGAGCTGGTCCAACAGGAAGAAGCTGTTGATTCCGCTGTCGTGCACTTGGTGGCCACCCAGGGGCGGAAAGGCCGACTCGCGATCCGCATCAGTGAGCACTGGAATCGGCGTGCGGCTCGTCGTGGTCGGAGAAGTCGCTGAGCTATGGTTCATCTGGGAATGGTCCATGCCCTTCATAGAGCCGTGATCCATGCCCTGCATGTTTCCATGGTTCATTTTGCTGTGGTCCATCTTGTTGTGGTCCACCGGGCTGGATTTACTCTTGCTTTGAGCATGCCCCATCTGGCTGTGATCAACAGGGGCAGGCTTTTTCTGCTGTTTGCCCATCCCCATCTTGCTGTGATCCATCGCCGGCATCGATTCGGATGGAGCAGCATCCATTTGCATGGAGCCGTGCCCCATTTTCGAATGATCCATGCCCGAGTGATCCATTTCTTCAGCAGCGAAGCTGGGCGTTACGCCCAGCATGCTGATCGAAACGGTCAGAGCCAGCAGCGAAGGCCGCCCGAGGCTATTGGCCATCTTTCCCTGCCTTAGCTTTGTCGCTGCCATGCGATTTCATCATTTTGTCGTGGTCCATGCCTTCCATCGAGCCATGGTCCATTCCCTTCATCGAGCCGTGGTCCATACCTTCCATGGAACCATGGTCCATGCCTTCATGGTTCATCCCCTGGCCCTGCTTGTCCTGCGAGCCTTTGGCTTTGCCGGCCTCTGTGGTTTTCTGGGAATGCTGATCATGATTGTCGCTGGACCACGACGACGGGGCATAAACAGCCAGAATGCCTACCATCGCAGCAGAAAGGAAAAAGGCGCTTCGTTTCATTGGTTTGCTCATCTCAAATCTCCAGTTCATTCGTCCACACGTACTTCTCGGAACATGCCCATTTCCATGTGGAACAGTAGGTGACAGTGATAGGCCCAACGTCCCAAGGCATCTGCGGTGACGCGATAGCTTCGTTTTGAGCCAGGTGGCATGTCGATGGTGTGCTTGCGAACCATGAAGTTGCCGTTCTCGTCCTCCAGATCACTCCACATACCGTGGAGGTGGATGGGGTGAGTCATCATGGTGTCGTTGACCAAGGTGATGCGAAGACGCTCGCCATATTTCAACCGCAGCGGTTCAGCGTCGGAGAATTTGATACCGTCGAACGACCACGCGAACTTCTCCATGTGGCCGGTAAGGTGCAGTTCGATTGTCCGTCCAGGCTCTCGACCATCGGGATCGATGAAGGTGCTCCGCAGATCGGCGTACGTCAGCACTCGACGCCCGTTGTTGCGTAGGCCAATTCCCGGATCGTTCAGCTTTGGCGTTGGCGACATAGTCTGCATATCGACCAGTGGGTTGTTGGTCTCGGAAGCCGGATGGCTTTGCATTGCGCCGCTCATGCCGGCCATGCCTTCATTGCCCATCCCAGTCATCTTGCTGTGGTCCATACCGGCCATGCTGCCGTGGTCCATTCCAGCCATCTTGCTGTGATCCATGCCGGCCATGCTGCCCTGGTCCATGCCAGCCATGCTGCCATGATCCATTCCGCCCATGCTGCCGTGGTCCATGCCCATATCGCTCATGGCGATGATCGGGCGTGGATCTACCGCCGGTACGGGCGCTTGCAAGCCTTCGCGAACTGCCAGGGTGCCTCGGGAATACCCGGTACGGTCCATGGATTGCGCGAAAATCGTATAGGCCTGTTCGTTTTCAGGCTCGACGATGACATCGTAGGTTTCAGCAACGGCGATCCGGAACTCATCGACCGATACGGGTTTGACGTACTGGCCGTCGGCAGCCACAACCGTCATCTTGAGCCCAGGAATCCGGACATCGAAATAGGTCATGGCCGAGCCGTTGATGAATCGCAGGCGGATCTTCTCGCCGGGCTTGAAGATACCCGTCCAGTTGCCGTTCGGAGCTTGGCCGTTCATGAGGTAGGTGTAGGTATACCCGCTCACATCTGCGAGGTCGGTGGGGCTCATCTTCATTTCAGCCCACATCTTCCGATCCGCTACAGCGGCCGACCAGCCTTTCTCGCTCACGTCGTCAACGAAGTCGCTGACCGTGCGCTTGTGGAAGTTGTAATAGTCGGACTGCTTCTTGAGTTTGGAGAGCACCCGCGCCGGGTCCTCATCCGTCCAATCGCTGAGCATGACGACGTAATCGCGGTCATATACAAACGGCTCGGGATCCTTAGCATCGATCACCAGTGCGCCATAGACCCCAGACTGCTCTTGGAGGCCTGAGTGGCTGTGATACCAGTAAGTGCCGTTCTGGTGGACCTTGAACTTGTATTCGTACATGCCATCGGGAGCGATGCCGTGAAAGCTCAAGCCCGGCACACCGTCCATATTGGCGGGCAGGATTATGCCGTGCCAGTGAATGGAGGTGTCCTGTTTCAACCGGTTGCGTACACGCAGCGTCACGGTGTCGCCTTCGCGCCATCGCAGGATCGGCCCAGGCACGGAGCCGTTGATGGCCATGGCCGTACGAGCTGCCCCCGTAATGTTGACGGGCAGTTCACCGATATACAGGTCGAATTCATTGCCGCTGAGCACGTTCGGTTGGCCAGGGCTGGTCACAGCCCAGACCGGCGCGCGCCACATGCCGAGCCCACCCAGAAGTCCGGTAGCGGCCAGGCCTTTGACGAATGATCGTCTCGTGGTTTTGCTTTGCATGCCGTTGCGTCCAGTCAGGTAGATCGCTGATATCCAGGCTGCTCGATGGCGCAGCCCTTGGGTTCGTTGGAGCTCTCACCAGTCTCGTAGACTTTCGCTACTGCGCGAGGCTGATGAGAGGCCGTAGTCTGAAACTGCCATAGTTCAGATTCCGGAGTGATTACATTTCTGTAAGCTCGGATCAGCAGCTCTCGTGGCCGACATGCTTGCTGGACTGTGCGGCGACCGGCGGCTGCTCTTTCTCCTGCTGCGCAACCTGATAGGCCTGCATGGAGTTTTGGCGAGCCGCTTCCATCCGCGCAAAGGTCCGGTCCGCGCCGCCCTCTGCCAGGGCGATGCCTGCCATGCCGAAGGTAACGACCACCACAATTGCTTTGACCATGTTCATCTGGAGATCCTCAGTGGGTTCTGCGCCTCATGGCGTCAGGTACAGGGTCAAATTAGCCTCGCGGTGCTGTCAGAAAACTGATCGCGACATTACTTTTCCGTCAGCTTCTGGTTGGGCGTCTTTTTTCCTGCAAACTGGAGATGCACTCCGCGTGGATGAGAGCAGATGAAATTACTCGTAGCCGAAGATGAGCCGAAAACCGGTGTCTACCTCCAGCAAGGCCTAACAGAGGCTGGCTTCACTGTAGACCGGGTGATGACAGGCACTGACGCCCTGCAACAGGCGCAGAGCGAAGCGTATGACTTGCTGATCTTGGACGTAATGATGCCGGGGCTCGATGGCTGGGAGGTCCTGCGCAAGATCCGGGCAGCGGGGAAAGACGTGCCGGTCCTCTTTCTCACGGCCCGTGATGGCGTAGATGATCGCGTTAAAGGCTTGGAGCTGGGTGCTGATGACTACCTTGTGAAGCCCTTTGCGTTCTCTGAGCTGTTGGCTCGGGTCCGCACACTGCTGCGCAGAGGCAACGGTGGTTCTGCTCAAACCACCATGAAGATGGCGGACCTTGAGGTTGACCTGCTCAAGCGCCGGGCTACGCGAAACGGCAAGCGGATCGACCTTACTGCCAAGGAGTTTGCCCTTTTGGAGCTGCTCATGCGCCGACGCGGGGAGGTGCTCCCCAAGTCGCTGATCGCTTCTCAGGTCTGGGACATGAACTTCGACAGTGACACCAACGTGATCGAGGTCGCGATTCGCCGACTGCGGGCCAAGATTGATGACGACTTCGCGCCAAAGCTCATCCATACCGCCCGAGGCATGGGCTACATGATGGATGTGGCAGAGTGATGCGCCCGCAATCATCGCTCGTCAAGCGACTGACCCTGATGTTCATGTTCGCGGTGACTGCTGTCTTGGTCGTTGCCGGCGTGGCTTTCTACGGGCTCAGCCAGCACCATTTCCGGATGCTGGATGAGCAGGCGCTCTCCGAAAAGCTGGAGTCAACGCGTCATATTCTGTCCATTTCAGCAGCGCGAGGCGAGCTCGGCGATCAGGAGCAGCAGCTGCGGGCATTGCTCGGCGCACATCAGGATCTTTCGGCGAAAATCACCAAGGCTGACGGAACGACCCTTTTTTCAGACTCCAAAGCCTCCCAAATTCCTCAGCGGTTCGAGCAGGCGCGCCAGGGTGCGGTCTGGGAGTGGCAGGATGAATCGCAGAACTTCCGCGGTATCACCGCCCAGATGACCATCGCGGGCGAGCCGGAACCGGTGACGGCCGTGCTGATGCTCGATGTCACCACTCACGCGCATTTCTTTGTCACCCTGCAATGGTGGTTCGGCATCGGCTTGGTGATCAGCGCGATTGTGAGCGCAGGCTTGGGCTGGGTCGTTGCCAAGAGTGGGCTTCGGCCTGTCGGGCAAATCACCAAAGTGGCCACCGGGATGTCGGCAAGATCGCTCCGCGAGCGCATTCCGCTGGAGCCCGTACCGCTAGAGCTTCAGGAGCTCATCCTGTCTTTCAACGGGATGCTGGGACGGTTGGAGGATGCATTCGTTCGGTTGTCCAACTTCTCTGCCGATATCGCTCATGAGTTGAGAACGCCGGTCAGCAACCTACTTACCCATACCGAAGTGGTGCTCACCAAGAAGCGTGACCTGGATGCCTATGAGGAAAACCTCTATTCGAACCTTGAAGACCTCAAGCGCATGTCGCGCATGATCGACGACATGCTTTTCCTCGCGAAGGCGGATAACGGTCTGATCGTGCCTGAGCAGATTGATGTGGAGCTCTCCGAACTCGTATCCAAGCTGTTCGAGTACTACCAGTTTCTGGCTGAGGATCAAGGCATCCAGCTGACCCTCCAAGGTCGTGGCAAGGTTCGTGGCGATCTCTTGATGATTGACCGAGCGCTTTCCAACCTTTTATCGAACGCGTTGCGCTACACCCCGGAAGGCAACGAGATATCAGTGCAGATCGAGCAAACACGTGAAAACGTGACGTTGTCCATACGTAACAGCGGAGTAACCATCGATCCTCAGCACATTGGCAAGATCTTCGACCGGTTCTATCGGGCTGATCCAGCCAGACGCGAAGGCGGACCAAGCAATGCAGGCCTGGGCCTGTCGATAACACGCTCCATCATCGAGGCTCACAGCGGACGAATTTGGTGTACTTCAGCGGAGGGATTCACAACCTTTTACATCAGCCTTCCAGCCTCCAAGCGGTTGTTTGGTGAAGCCTCTTAATGCTGAATTCATCCCGGTAACCTATATTCGCCCATCATGAAACGCTTCATTCGACTGCTCACCATCCTGATGCTTATCGTGGCGCTTCCGCTTAACGGGATGGCGGGCATCGATTCGGCGACTGAACCTTGCCCAATGCAGACCATGGGCATGGAAATGATGGCGGGCATGGACCATGACTGCTGCCAGGACCAAGAGCCGGGCAAGACTGGTGACCATGCCAAATCCTGCAAGGTAGGCCAGGAGTGCAGAACTGCCAGCACAGTGCAGCTCAGCTTCCTGACGCCTGGACTGACCTATGCCAAGCCACGACCTGCCGATACCTACGCTGTAGGCATAGCAACAGGTTCTCCCCCCGATCCATGGCGTCCTCCCCGCGTCTGACTCCCTCTTAATTTCACACCATCGTTCTGCCTAGCAGCGGGCCGATGGCACGCGCCTGGGCGCTGATCTTTCGAGGAATCATTCTCATGACTCCCCAACGTTTTCAGGGACGAACTCCCACTGCCGTCCTTTTCATACTGCTGCCGGCTGTCTCAGCACAGGCGACAACGCTGCCGCTGGATGAAGCGCTGCAACTGGCTGAACGCAACGCTCCCTCTCTACAAGCCCGCCAAGAGCAGGCATCAGCTGCGCGCAACTTGGTCATTCCAGCGGGCGAACTACCCGATCCGCGCCTGAATCTTGGAGTACAAAACCTGCCGATTGAAGGCGCTGATCGCTGGAGCTTGAACAGAGACTTCATGACCATGCAGGTGGTTGGCCTGTCCCAGGACGTACCGAACCGGGACAAACGTAAAGCTCGCGTAGAGACAGCTCAGGCCACGGTCGAGCGAGCCGATGCTGAGGCGGTCTTCGAGCGCCTGAAGATTCGAGCGGCAACCGCGCAGGCTTGGGTTAATGCGTACACCGTGCAGCGAAAACTTGAACAGTTCGACGCTTTCTACAAAGAAAACCAGCTGCTGGCTTCTACGGTGCGGGCGCGCCTGGCCGGTGGCGCAGGCTCGACGACCGATACGCTGGCTCCGAAACAGGAATTGGCGCAGCTGGACGAGCAGAAGGATGTTTTATTGAGTCAGGCAGCTCAAGCGCGATCCGCGCTGAAGCGCTGGATTGGGCAGGACGCCGAAGTAGGGGCGCCGACGTTCCCACTCTGGCCTGTAGACGCAGCTGAATACCTGCACTCCGTACATGCCCACCCGGAGCTCAATACCTACAACGCCATGACACGCGAGGCGCAAGCCCAGGTACACCAGGCCCAGGCAGAAAAGAAGTCGGATTGGTCTTGGGGGGTGGATTATCAGCGTCGTGGCCCGGACTTCAGCAACATGGTCAGCTTGCAAGTCAGCTTCCAGCTGCCGTTGTTCACCGGCTCCCGGCAAGACCCGATGATTGCGGCACGACGCGCGCAAGTTCGTCAGTTGGAGGATGAGCAGGATGCAGCCCTGCGCGAGCATCAAGCCCAGCTTGAAACAGACCTTGCCGAGTACCAACGTTTGCAGCGGGCGGTGCGGCGCAGTCGCGAGACGCTTCTACCTCTGGCCGAGGACCGGGTACGCCTCGCTCTGGCGGACTACCGCGCCGTTAAGTCGCCGTTGAGTGAAGTGCTGTCGGCACGTCGGCAACGCGTGGAAGCGCTGTTACAGGATGTGGATCTGCAAGGACAGTTGGCTGCAACAGCAGCGCGTCTGCATTTCGTATATGGAGAGGTGCGGGCATGAGGAATAGGTCGATTGGGTTGGTTGTGGCTGCTGCCCTTGCTATTGGAGCAGGCGCGGGCTTCTGGCTAGGTGGACGGGGCACGGTTACCCCATCGCAGCCAGTAGGTGAGCAAAAAGCGCTGTATTGGTACGACCCGATGTATCCCCAGCAGCATTTCCCGGCACCCGGAAAGTCGCCGTTCATGGACATGCCGCTCGTGCCCAAGTATTCAGGCGAGACGGATGACAAGGGGCAGCCTGCGGTTCAGGTCTCGGCTGGGCTCCAGCAAAATCTCGGGATGCGATTGGCAACGGTGATGGCTGGCAGGCTTGAACGATCCCTGAGCGTGAGCGGCGTTCTGGCGTTCGACGAACGCGACTTCAGCGTGTTGCAGGCCCGTACTGGCGGTTACGTCGAACGCGTATATGGCCGGGCGGCGGGGGATATAGTTGCTAAAGGGGCTCCCCTAGCCGATGTGCTGACCCCGGAGTGGGCTGGTTTGCAGGAGGAATATCTGGCGTTGCGGCATTCCGGCGACGCTCAACTGACAGCGGCGGCACGACAGCGGCTCCTGCTCTCCGGCATGCCGGTCTACCTGATCAACCGGGTCGCGAGCACTGGAAAGGTACAGCTCTCGGTCACACTTTCCGCGCCCACTGCCGGTGTCATCCAGGTTCTCGATCTGCGACCCGGCATGACGCTGACGCCGGGGACTACCTTGGCAAGGATCAACGGAGTGGCCAACGTCTGGCTGGAAGCCGCTGTGCCAGAAGCCCAGGCTCAAGGCCTGCGCGAAGGCCAGCCTGTGCAAGCGCAATTGCCAGCTTTCCCAGGCGATCCGGTACCGGGCAAGTTGACCGCGCTGTTGGCTGATGCCGATTTGCAAAGCCGCACGTTGCGCCTGCGTATCGAGTTGCCCAACCCGGATGGACGGCTTCGTCCTGGGATGACCGCTCAAGTGGCTCTCAATCCCGGCGTGTCTGCCGAGCAGAGCCTCTTGGTGCCTGCCGAGGCGGTCATACGTACCGGCAAGCGGGATCTGGTGATGCTGGCTGAAGAAGGTGGTCGCTTCCGACCGGTGGAAGTCGTGTTGGGTCAGGAGAGCAAGGGGCAAGTTGCGGTGTTGCAGGGCCTTCAGGCAGGTCAGCGCATCGTAGCGTCGGGGCAATTCCTACTGGACTCCGAAGCTAATTTGAAAGGCATCGAAGCGGCGACGGCGCAAGACGCTCAGCCAAAAGCGGGGCCCGCCTTACATGAAGCGAACGGCCGTATCGTGCAGATAGACGGAGCCCAGCTCACCGTTGACCATGGTCCCTTCCTCACCCTGGGTATGCCTGGGATGACCATGACCTTCCCGGTGGCTGATCAGTCGCTCCTTGATGGCCTCAAGGTCGGTGCACAGATTCGCTTTGGGATACGCGAACGCGACGAGGGCATGGTGGTTGAGCAGATCAAAGTGTTGGAGGGCCAACCATGATTGCCAAACTGATCCGCTGGTCGGTAGGCAACCGGGTACTGGTGCTGCTCGCTACGCTGTTTCTGGTGGCATGGGGCTTCGTCTCGGTGCGCAGTCTGCCAATCGACGCCTTGCCCGACCTGTCGGATGTACAGGTGATCATCCGCACGTCCTACCCAGGTCAGGCTCCTCAGATCGTTGAGAATCAGGTGACCTATCCGCTGACCACCACAATGCTCTCGGTTCCGGAGGCCAAAACGGTACGCGGCTTCTCCGCCTTCGGTGACAGCTTCGTCTACGTGCTGTTCGAGGACGGCACCGATCTGTATTGGGCGCGCTCTCGGGTTCTTGAGTACCTGAGCCAGGCACAATCGCGATTACCTGCGGCAGCCAAGCCGGTACTCGGACCGGACGCCACCGGAGTCGGGTGGATTTTTCAGTATGCGCTGGTCGATCGCAACGGTGGCCATGACCTGTCGCAACTGCGCAGCCTGCAGGACTGGTTCCTGCGCTATGAGCTCAAGACCCTGCCGGATGTCGCTGAGGTGGCCACCATCGGCGGTATGGTCAAGCAATACCAAGTCCTCCTCGATCCGCTTCGCATGGCCAGCCTCGGTATCACCCAAGCTGAGGTGATAGAGGCTATAGGTAAGGCCAACCAGGAGACCGGCGGTGGTGTGCTGGAGCAAGGCGAAGCAGAATTCATGGTTCGTGCGGCCGGCTACCTAGGATCGCTGGACGATTTCAGAGCGATCCCTCTGCGACTGGCTACCAAGGGCGTGCCGGTGAACTTAGGCGATGTCGCTACGGTGCAGATAGGTCCGGAAGCCCGCAGAGGCATAGGTGAACTGGACGGCCTCGGTGAAGCCGTAGGTGGAGTGGTTATCCTGCGCAGCGGCAAGAATGCTCGTGAGGCCATCGCGCACGTCAAGGCCAAGCTCGAAACCCTGAAGAAAGGCCTGCCTGCCGGGGTGGAGCTTGTCACCGTCTACGACCGCAGCCAGCTGATCGACCGTGCTGTGGAGAACCTCAGTCACAAACTGGTCGAGGAGTTTGTGGTAGTGGCGTTGGTATGCGCAGCGTTTCTCTGGCACCTGCGCTCGTCGCTGGTGGCCATCGTGTCGCTGCCCGTGGGAATCCTGATTGCGCTGATCGTCATGCGTCATCAGGGCATCAACGCCAACATCATGTCCCTTGGCGGAATCGCTATTGCCATCGGTGCAATGGTGGACGCTGCCGTGGTCATGATCGAGAACGCCCACAAACGTGTAGAGGCCTGGCATGCCCAGCATCCTGGTCAACCTTTGCGGGGCGAAGCGCATTGGAACGTAATGACGGAGGCGGCCGTCGAGGTTGGACCAGCGCTGTTCTTCAGCCTCATGATCATCACGCTCTCGTTCATCCCGGTGTTCACGCTGCAAGCCCAGGAGGGCCGCCTCTTTGCCCCCCTGGCCTTTACCAAGACCTACGCGATGGCAGCGGCGGCTGCGCTATCGGTGACCCTGATACCGGTGCTGATGGGGTACTGGATCAGAGGGCCACTGCCTGCGGAACAGCGCAACCCGCTCAACCGGGGCCTCATCCGGCTGTACCGTCCGGCATTGGAGGTCGTCCTGCGCCGGCCCTTGCTTACCCTCGCTGGAGCATTGCTCATCCTGCTCAGCAGTCTGTGGCCCTTGAACCATCTGGGTGGCGAGTTTCTTCCCCCACTTGATGAAGGTGATCTGCTCTACATGCCTTCAGCCTTGCCTGGACTCTCCGCGCAGAAAGCTTCAGAGCTGTTGCAGCGAACGGATCGCTTGATTCGTATAGTCCCCGAGGTAGCCAGCGTCTTTGGTAAGGCCGGCCGCGCCGAATCGGCCACTGACCCTGCACCGCTGGAGATGTTCGAGACCACCGTGCGGCTCAAGCCCAAGAGTGAATGGCGTCCAGGTATGACCACTGAGAAGCTAATCGAAGAGCTTGACCGTATCGTGCGTGTGCCTGGGCTCACCAATATCTGGATTCCGCCTATCCGCAATCGGATTGACATGCTGGCCACCGGCATCAAGAGTCCGATCGGCGTCAAGGTTGCCGGCAGCGATCTGAACCAGATAGACCGGGCTACCCTTGCTGTAGAGCGGGCAGCGATAAAGGTGCCTGGAGTGACTTCGGCCCTGGCAGAGCGTTTGACTGGCGGTCGCTACATTGATTTGGACATCGACCGCCATGCCGCTGCGCGTTATGGCCTGAACATTACCGACGTACAGGCTATTGTAGCCGGTGCCATAGGTGGCGAAACCATTGGGGAAACGGTTGAAGGGTTAGCTCGCTTTCCCATTAGCGTGCGCTATCCACGTGAATGGCGTGATTCCGTGGAGGCGTTGCGTCAGCTGCCGATCTACACGTCGCAGGGGGGCCAGCTGACGCTTGGCACCGTGGCCCGCATACGTATTGCCGATGGCCCGCCCATGCTCAAGAGCGAAAATGCTCGCCCCTCGGGCTGGGTGTACGTCGATGTGCGCGGCAGAGACCTATCGTCTGTTGTGGCAGACCTGCGGCAGGTGATCGACACCGAGGTAAAGCTAGATCCGGGCATGAGCTTGAGTTACTCCGGGCAGTTCGAATACTTGGAGCGCGCTAACGCACGCCTGGCCTGGGTGGTGCCGGCGACGCTGGCCATCATCTTCGTGCTGCTCTACCTGACTTTTGGGCGCCTCGGTGAGGCGCTACTCATCATGGGCACGCTACCGTTCGCGCTAACCGGAGGCGTTTGGCTGCTGTACTTGCTGGGCTACAACCTGTCGGTGGCCACAGGCGTTGGTTTCATTGCCTTGGCCGGCGTAGCGGCGGAGTTTGGCGTGATTATGCTCATTTACCTGAATAACGCTTGGGCTGAGCGTCAGGCCAGTGGCGAAACCACACGAGCAGCGCTGCTCGGCGCAATCCGTGAGGGTGCGGTGCAGCGCATCAGACCCAAGGCAATGACCGTGGCGGTCATCGTTGCAGGCCTGCTGCCCATCCTCTGGAGCAGCGGTACCGGCAGCGAGGTCATGAGTCGCATCGCGGTGCCCATGGTCGGCGGCATGCTAACCGCTCCGTTGCTCTCCCTGTTTGTAATACCTGCGGCGTACTGGCTGATCCGTCGCCGCGAACTTACTGTCACTACCCCCAACCCCTCAGGAGAAAACCAATGAAAAAGCTAATCGTCATCGCAGCCCTGGTCACAGCTTTCGCCGCCAGTGTGCATGCCCAGGACATGGATGGTATGGACATGAAGAACATGCCAGCTTCCGCCGAAGGAGGCCAAGGCACCCAGGCGGCACCCACCGCGCATGCTGAAGGGGCAATAAAGGCGCTGGATCCTCAAAGCGGAAAAATCACATTGGCCCACGGCCCGGTAGCAGAGCTCAAATGGCCGGCGATGACCATGGGTTTCCATGCTGAGCCTGCACAGCTGAAGGGCTTGAACGTAGGAGACAAGGTGAAATTTGGGTTCCGTATGGAAGGAAGCGTCGCGAAGATCGTGAGCATTCATAAGCAGTGATGTTCCAGCCTTAAATGATCGGGCACGCCTTCACACCGAGAGGATTCGGACAAGCTTACAGAAATGTAATCAATCTTCAGGACCCCGTCAGGTCGAACGCTACATACCGTCATGAGACGGTGCACTGGCATCAAATCGACCCGATACCGGAGATATGACCATGAACAGTCGCTTTGAAGAATGCATCTCGGAATGCCTGCGCTGTGCGCTGGCCTGTGAAGGCTGTGCGTCAGCCTGCCTACAAGAACAAGATGTAAAAATGATGGCTGACTGCATCAAGCTGGACAGAGATTGCGCAGATATGTGCAACCTTGCGGCTACCTTGATGGCACGAGAAAGCATGCTGGCCAAAGAGCTTTGTGCCCTATGCGCCAAAATTTGCCGGGCCTGCGGGGAGGAGTGCGGTAAGCATAAGGCAGACCACTGTCAGCAATGCGCCCAGGCCTGCATGACCTGCGCAGAATCCTGCGAAGCAATGGCTGCGTAAGCGAATTTCGCCAAACCTCCGCCTGCTTTCCATGCGCCTGATTAAGGATTTGGGTACGTCGATAATCGTCGTGCTTAGGGAGGCGGGTAGACCGCTGATGGGCATGCGCCCTGGCAGAGCCTAGCTTGGGAAGCTAGCAAACCAAAGGCGCTGCGACCCGATAGCAAAGAAGCCCGCCTCAGCGGCGGGCTATCAGATGTCTCCAAGGGGAGGCTGTAGGCCAACAAGTCTCGGAGCAAGCACTTGTAGGATACGCCTGTTGGCTCACGCCCACCAGCCCGCTTCGGCGGAAGCGAATGGTCCTACGTTCTGACGGCCGGCATTGGGAGCGGCTTGGTGAAGGCCACGTCGATTTGTAGGGCAATCCACCAAGACAAAGCCGGCTGATTATCCCCAAGCGGTATACCCTCAGGAAGAGTCAAAGGCAAAGCTAGGGGTGAATCTAGCGGGTACCCACATTTGAGGGCAAAATCACCAGCTTCGCCTACAGTGCATTGGGTTGAGGGGAAAGGTGTGGGAGCAGAGCTAGATCGGGTAAAGGATCGCAAAAGGAGCAGAGCGTTAATCGAAGACCTCTACCTGGACGCGAACCGAGTTTACGTAATTCACTACTCCTGCGAATCGTTTTATGAAAATGATACGGGGGAGTCGAAACGTGTGACATCCATCGCCACACGGAACCTAAAAACCGGCCAAACCAAATCGTGGTCCATCCATAAAGAAGCAGAGCTCAGCAAACAGCTCTCCAGCATGCAAGCAGAGCTCAATAAATTCGAAAAGTCGATGCTGAAAGGTTTTTTCCAATGGCTTGATAAGCACAAGGATTGTCGGTTCCTGCATTGGAACATGCGAGACGAAAATTTCGGGTTCTTTGCGCTTGAGCATCGCTTTCGGGTGCTCGGGGGCAAACCCGTAGAGCTGCCGGATGACAAGAAGGTTGACCTTGCGCGTGAGCTGGTTGCGTTATATGGAAGAAACTATGCCCCGCATGCCGATAGTAGGGGAAGGAAAGGCAGGATCATGGCATTGGCTGAACTCAATAATGCCAGCGACCAAGACGCACTGCCCGGCGCTGATGAGGCTGCCGCCTTTGTGAACGCTGAGTACATAAAAATGCATCAATCGACCCTAAGGAAGCTCGATATGTTTGCGAACTTCTTCGAGCGTACACATGAAAAGTCCTTGAAGACAAAATCCAAATGGTACGAGCGGAACGGGGTGCATCCTGTTGTGTTAATTGAAATCGTCAAAGACCACCCGATCTACACGACAGTTATCGTACTGAGCGGCCTTGCCATTGCCGCTGTCAATTTCAGCCGTTTCTTGGCCCTTTTCAACTAGCCCCCTGTAGTGCAAGCACCATTTCACCAATCTTTGGGCATCATTATTAGGTTTGGAGGTGTCTACAAAACTGGGACGATTCAGGTTTACTCACATGTGTTGGAGGATTAGTGCTGTCGCAGCCAGCAACGGCGCGGGCTGGGACGCTCTAGCGTGGCATTCGGGTTTAGGATACGAAGCTCATTGGAGCCTCGGGTCGAAGGCCGTCGTCACCGAACTCAAACCGCCAATACCCCACATCATGCCAAGCATCGAGCTTGAATCCGACCTGCGGAAACGTACCGATGTGCTGAAAACCGAGTCGTTCGTGCAGCCCGACACTGCCTTCATTCGGCAAGGCGATACCGGCATACGCCGAGCGATATCCCAGACGCTTCAGAACCGGCAGCAGCACGTCATAGAGCTGCCGAGCAATTCCGCTGCGGCGCTGCCCCTCGGCGACATACACCGTCACATCCACCGCCCACCGGTACGCCGCACGCGCCCGGTGCTGACTGGCGTAGGCATAGCCGACTACCCGTCCTTCTCGCACAGCCACCAGATACGGATAGGTTTGCAGCGTCGTGGAGATACGCTCACACATTTGCTCCACGCTCGGCACTGCCTCTTCGAATGAGATGGCCGTGTTGAGTACGATGGGCGCGTAGATGATCTGGATCTCTTCTGCATCCTCTGGTCTGGCGACACGAATTTCGATTCCGCTATGCATCCGACTGCTCCAAGCTGTTCAGGTGTTCGACTACTTCGTTAACTGTGCTGCGCGCGGTACGGGTGACGCCAATCAACGTCGCCGAGGCCAAGCCGGTCCAGTCGCCATATCCGACCAGCCAGAGGCGCGGCTCGCGAATAGAACGCCCCCCATCAACCTCGACCCTTCCGTAGTCATCCAGCACGTCCAGTGCCTTAAGGTGATCCAGTGCCGGCCGGAATCCAGTACACCAGACCACCACATCGACCTGGGTTTTCTCACCGTTGGGCCAGACGACCCCATCCGACGTAAATGAGGTGAAAGGCCTTACAGCACGAAGGGCCCCGCGCTCGCGAGCCCGGACTACTGAGGGCACCATGACGATATCACCAAGCCCACCGACCTGTGCGTCGATAACACGGCCCTCCTGTTGAGCCTTGAGGCGCTCGGTAGCCCGTTCGAACAGCACCCGGCCATCCACGTCATCAGGCAGAAACGCCGGTTCCTTCGTGGTTACCCACGTTGCGTCGGCGATCTCGGACAGCTCCGCGTAGATTTGCGCCCCCGAGTTGCCACCACCAACGACCAGCACGCGTTTTCCTTGGAAAGCCTCTGGTAACTGGTACTGGGCGGAGTGAATCTGCTGCCCCTGGAACAGCTCTATCCCCGGATAGGCCGGAACATTGGGCTTGCTCCAGGTCCCCGTTGCGCTGATGACGGCACGGGCTTCCCAGTTGCGGTCCTTCGAGCGCACACGAAGACCACGTGCGGTCCGCTCCACCGCCGTGATGCTGACGGGGCGAACGATAGGAAACCCGTAGCGCGCCTCGTACTGCTCCAGGTAGCTGACCACGTGATCCCTATCAGGATTACCTTCGGTGACTGGCGGCATCGGCCAGCCCGCGATGGAGCTCCAAGCGGAGGGCGAGAACAGCGTCAGCGAGTGCCAGCCATGGCGCCACGCCCCGCCCGCAGCCTCTTCAGCGTCAAGCAGCAGGAACGAGAGCTTGGCCCGCTTGAGAAAATAGGCCACCGTCAGCGCGGACTGCCCGCCGCCAATCACGATGACATCGAGTAGCTCGCCTTCGGTGGCCATGGTTTCTCCTGTCTGGCTGGAGCGCTCAGCCTTCGCCGAACTGGTTGATGTAGTTGATGTGCGCAGGCTTCTGAATCGCCCGTGGGCGAAGATCCTGCACCCATGCAATCGCCTCGCGGCGCGGCATTCCGGACTCGATCAGCAGACGGGCAGCGAACAGCCCGGTGCGGCCGGAGCCGCCCTTGCAGTGGATGGCCAGGGCCTTGTTGGATGCGAGCAAAGCGTTCAACTGGTGGCGGATCTCTCCCAGCCCGACCTCGAAGTTTTTATCCGGAGCATGATCATCCTTGATCGGCAGTTGGTACCACTCCAACCCATGCTGCTTGGCCGCGACGCCAAGCTGGGCAACTCCGTTTTCCTGAAGCTCTGCGTCCGACATCAGCGTAACCAGCGCCACGGCACCGGCCTTCTTGAGCGTATCCAGGCTTTCAGCGAGACCGCTGGTCTGGGTGCCCGGACAAGGCGTAAAAATCAGCACACCCGGAGCATGGGGCAACGATTTCAATGAGTAAGGATGCGACATGCTCATGACCTCAGATAGACCGAATATTGACTCGCTTGGATAGTTCTTCCGCCGACTCTTTGCGCTCGGAGTAGCGGTCTACCAAATAATCCTGGCGATCACGCAGCAGGAGCGTGAACTTGGTCAGTTCCTCCATCACGTCGACCAGTCGATCGTAGAAAGAAGACGGCTTCATGCGCCCGGCTTCATCGAACTCCAGGAAGGCTTTCGGCACCGACGACTGGTTCGGGATGGTAAACATACGCATCCAGCGGCCAAGCACGCGCAGTTGGTTCACCACGTTAAAGGACTGCGAGCCTCCACATACCTGCATCACCGCGAGGGTCTTGCCCTGGGTTGGGCGAACCGCGCCCATGGCCAGCGGTACCCAATCGATCTGCGCCTTGAAGACAGCACTCATTGAGCCGTGACGCTCGGGCGAGCACCACACCTGGCCCTCGGACCATTGCATCAGCTCGCGGAGTTCCAGCACCTTCTCGTGAGAGTCCGGAGCGTCATCCGGCAGCGGTAGGCCGGAAGGATCAAAGATTCGGGTTTCGGCGCCGAACTCTTCCAGCAGGCGCGCAGCCTCCTGGACCATCAAGCGGCTGAATGAGCGTTCGCGGGTCGATCCGTACAGCAGCAGGATGCGCGGTTTGTGTGTGGAAGGATCCTTCGGCGCCAGCCGCTCCAGCGACGGCAGATCAATAAGTTCTGGTTGGACATTGGGCAGGTGGTCGTTCATTTCGGTCTCCATTGATCCAGGGCCTACAGCGCGCCGATGCGGGCAAGTTCGGCTTTCAGTTCGTCCTGGCTCAGTTGCGAGAAAGGCAGCGCAATGAAGGCGCGCACGCGCTCATCAATCTTCGCAAGTGTTGTCTGGAAGGCTTCTTCGATTTCTGCCTCACTCCCGGTGACCGCCGAAGGGTCGGCCAGGCCCCAGTGGGCTTTGAGCGATGGACCGAAGAAGATCGGGCAGGCTTCGCCGGCAGCGCGGTCGCACACGGTGACAACGATGTCGGGAGGAGAGCTCTCGAAGGCATCCGAGGCCTTGCTTGAAAGACCTGCGGTGGGGATACCGGCGGCTTCCAGGGTATTCAGTGCCCGCTCATTGACCTTGCCGCTTGGGAAGCTGCCCGAGCTCACAGCTTCCATACCCTCTGGGGCCAGGTGATTGAACAGCGCCTCGGACAGGATGCTGCGGCAGCTGTTGTGGGTGCACATGAACAAGACTTTCATCAGGTATCTCCGGTTCAAAAGCTCAGGCGGATGGCCAATGCGGCCAAGGTGGCAAGCAGGATCGGCAGCGTCAGGACGATGCCGGTGCGGAAGTAGTAACCCCAGGTGATGACGATGTTCTTGCGGGCCAGCACGTGTAGCCACAGCAAGGTGGCCAGGCTGCCGATGGGGGTGATTTTCGGACCGAGGTCACAGCCGATGACGTTGGCGTAGATCATGGCCTCGCGCACGATGCCGGTGGCCTCGGCGGAATGGATCGACAAGGCCCCTACCAACACAGTGGGCATGTTGTTCATGACCGACGACAGGCCAGCGGCGAGCAGCCCCGTCCCGAGGGATGCGCCCCAGATTCCGTAGCCAGCGAAGACATTGAGGATCTGCGTCAGGTAGTCGGTGAGGCCGGCGTTACGCAGGCCATACACCACAAGGTACATGCCAAGCGAGAACACCACGACCTGCCAAGGCGCGTCCTTGAGCACCTTGCGGGTTGAAATCACGTGCCCACGCGCGGCGATCAGGTAGAGGATCAGCGCACAGGCAGCAGCGATGGCGCTGATCGGAACGCCCAGCGGCTCGATGGCGAAGAAGCCAACCAGCAACAGCGCAAGCACCCACCAGCCGGCAACGAACGTCGCCTTGTCGCGGATAGCGGCTTCGGGAGCCTTCAGTTGGTCGAGTTCATAGGTACGCGGCAGGTCCTTGCGGAAGAACCACAGCAGCATTCCCAGGGTGGCGGCGATGCTGACCAGGTTCACCGGCACCATGACCGAGGCGTATTCGCTGAAGCCAATGCCAAAGTAGTCGGCGGAAACGATGTTCACCAGGTTGGACACCACCAGCGGCAAGCTCGCGGTATCGGCGATGAAGCCCGCCGCCATGACGAATGCCAGCGTCGCCGCCGGGGAGAAGCGCAGGGCCAGCAGCATGGCGATGACGATCGGGGTCAGGATCAGTGCCGCACCGTCGTTAGCGAACAGCGCCGAGACGGCGGCGCCCAGCAGGATGATGAAGGCGAACAGCTTGCGGCTGCTGCCATTGCCCCAGCGGGCCACGTGCAATGCCGCCCACTCGAAGAACCCCGCCTCATCCAGCAGCAGGCTGATGATGATGACGGCGATGAAAGTGGCGGTAGCGTTCCAGACGATCTGCCAGACCACGGGAATATCGGACAGGCTCACGACGCCCGCCAGCAGCGCCACGACGGCCCCCAGTGCGGCGCTCCAGCCCACGCCCAGGCCTTTGGGCTGCCAGATGACGAGAACGATCGTCACCAGGAAAATCAAAAATGCGATCAGCATGACTACAACTCAATCAGCGAAGGGAATTCTCAAGCACAAGCAACAGGGCTCTGCGGCCGCTCGCCCATTTCGGCAAGGCGCAATGCATCGGGGCTCAACCATTCCTGGTTGGCATCGACCACTCCCTTCAGCATCGCGTCCACCCACTGCGGCAGTTCGGGGTGCAGTCGGTAGTACACCCATTGACCCTTGCGGCGATCCATCAGGATTCCAGCCTCGCGCAACTGGGCAAGATGCCGGGAGATCTTCGGCTGGCTCAGCTCCAGCGCGTGGGTAAGTTCGCAGACACAGAGTTCGCCTTCACGGGCGATCAGCAGGGTCATCCGGGCCCGGGTGTCATCAGCCAGGCATTTGAAAACGATGGGGGGAGTCAGTGTTTCCCGCATGTGACCTCCTGGGGAATGCGTGTACGGCCAATATCTGGAAATCCGAATATATGCCAATTCGAATATACGGTAAAGCAGATATTTACACTCGCCTCGCCTTACGGGACGTCATAAAACTGGAAAAAGCCCTCGCTTTGGGCCCTATACTGGCCGTCGATACCATCCCCAGAGTCCCCAATGAACCAGTCTGATATCTCTGTCCGATTGCTTGGTACCGATCAAATCCAAGGCCTGGCTGCGCATCTGACTGCAGCGGGCTTGCCGACCCAAGACCTTTTGCAGCCCGACCGAATGTTCTATTCCTTTCATCGGGGAGAAACGGAGCTGGGATACGGGGGCATTGAAGGAACTGGTCGGACTCGTCTGATTCGCTCACTGGTTGTCGTACCGGCCCAGCGAAAGTCAGGGATCGGTACCCTGCTGCTCAGAGCACTTGAGCGAATAGCGGAAGCTGACGGAGCCCAGAGCCTTCATCTGCTGACCACAACAGCACCCGACTTCTTCGAGGCTCGGGGATATGAGCACAGAGACCGATCTCAAGCCCCAAAGGCAATTTCCAGTTCGGAGGAGTTCAAGAGCCTTTGTCCGACCTCTGCGGTCTATATGGTGAAGGATCTGGCGACATGAACTCGGTGTCACCTCAGGGAACTCGCCTCCACGAATTTCACTGAGTCCTGCGGCGCCCTGAAGATGGCGAGCCCTGGGCCCGGCATGATTGAGCGACTTCATGAGTGAGGATACAGGCGTATCCTTGGACGGTTTTAAACCTGCCTGGTAGCGGAAAACAGTCAGTCTGGTTGGCGCGTCTGCGCTCGGAAAAGCAGCAACCCCTCCAAGATGTATCTCAGAGAAATCCATGCCCAACCCAACGATTTGTAGGGGGCTCCCAGCCAGGAGCGCTCGCACCGGTTACCACGCCCCAAAAAGATACCATCATAATTTTTTTGGGGTTTTAGCACGGGGTCCTTCCTGTGATTTTTTCTGGCTGAACCTTTGCTGTGACAACCTTTATTAAACGAAAAAGCCCGAGAAATTTTGAAAAATTATGCTTTGTGACAACCTTTATTTTTGCTTCCCTAGAAGCAGCCTCCTCGCTAGGCCGCGAAATGCAAGAGACTTTGTGACAAAGTTTATTAATCGGCAACAGCTCAATCGAGCTCAGCAGCTTCGCGGGTGGATGTCACAAACACAATAATGGTTTCGATACCTCAAATGGACCGAAGGTTGACCCGTCTGGAAAGCTCCTCCGCCGACTCCTTGCGCTCGGAGTAGCGGTCAACCAAATAGTCCTGGCGATCGCGCAGCAGCAGCGTGAACTTCATCAGTTCTTCCATCACATCGACCAACCGATCATAGAAGGACGAGGGCTTCATACGCCCGGCATCGTCGAATTCCAGGAAGGCTTTGGGTACCGAAGACTGGTTAGGGATAGTGAACATGCGCATCCAGCGGCCTAACACTCGCAACTGATTCACTACGTTGAAGGACTGCGAACCGCCACAGACCTGTAGCACCGCCAGGGTCTTGCCTTGGGTTGGGCGCACGGACCCCATCGCCAGTGGTACCCAGTCGATCTGTGCCTTGAAAACGGCGCTCATCGAGCCGTGGCGCTCAGGTGAACACCACACCTGGCCTTCGGACCATTGCATCAGCTTGCGAAGCTCAAGCACCTTTTCATGTGAGTCGGGAGCGTCATCCGGCAACGGCAGCCCGGACGGATCGAAAATGTGGACCTCGGCGCCGAGTTCCTCCAACAGGCGGGCTGCTTCCTGGACAAGAAGACGACTGAATGAGCGCTGACGGGTTGATCCATACAGTAGGAGCATGCGCGGTTTGTGAGTAGAAGGATCCTTGGGCTCCAGCCGCTCAAGCGACGGGAGATCAATCAGCGCTGATTGAATATTCGGCAGATTGTCGTTCATTTCAGTCTCCATTGATCCAAGGATTAGAGCGAGCCGATGCGGGCTAGCTCTCCTTTCAATTCATCCGGGCTCATTTGTTGCAAAGGCAGCGCAAAGAAAGCGCGTACCCTTTCATCAATTTTCGCCACAGTGTTTTGGAAGGCTTCCTCGATCTGCGCCTCGCTCCCCGTTGACGCAGAGGGATCGGCCAGGCCCCAATGGGCTTTGAGTGACGGGCCGAAGAAGATCGGGCAGGCCTCGCCGGCTGCGCGATCGCACACGGTAATGACGATATCGGGGGGGGCGCTTTCGAAGGCATCCGACGCCTTGCTCGAAAGACCGACAGTGGGAATACCGGCGGCTTGCAGTGTCTTCAGTGCCCGTTCATTGACCTTGCCGCTGGGAAAGCTGCCTGAACTGACAGCCTCCATACCGGAGGGTGCCAAGTGATTGAACAACGCCTCGGACAAAATGCTGCGGCAGCTGTTGTGGGTGCACATGAACAAGACTTTCATCAACTATCTCCGGTTCAAAAGCTCAGGCGGATGGCCAATGCGGCCAGGGTGGCAAGCAGGATTGGCAACGTCAGGACGATGCCGGTGCGAAAGTAATAGCCCCAGGTGATGACGATGTTCTTGCGCGCCAGCACATGCAGCCACAACAAGGTGGCGAGGCTGCCGATAGGAGTGATTTTCGGTCCCAGGTCGCAGCCGATGACGTTGGCGTAGACCATGGCCTCGCGGATGACACCGGTAGCCTCTGTGGAGTGGATCGACAGCGCCCCCACCAAAACAGTGGGCATGTTGTTCATGACCGACGAAAGACCTGCGGCCAGCAGCCCTGTCCCAAACGCCGCTCCCCACACGCCATAACCAGCGAAGACATTGAGAATTTGCGCCAGGTAATCGGTGAGGCCAGCGTTACGCATGCCATAGACCACGAGATACATGCCCAGCGAAAACACTACGACCTGCCAAGGTGCTTCTCTTAGTACCTTGCGAGTCGAAATAACGTGCCCACGGGCGGCGATCAGATAAAGAATAAACGCGCAGACGGCGGCTATGGCGCTTATCGGGACGCCCAGCGGCTCGATAACGAAGAAACCGATCAGCAACAAACCCAGTACCCACCAGCCTGCAATAAACGTCGCCTTGTCGCGGACGGCCGCCTCGGGGGCCTTCAACTGATCAAGCTCATACGTACGTGGCAAATCGTTGCGAAAGAACCACAGCAGCATGACCAGGGTCGCTGCGACACTGACCAAGTTCACCGGCACCATGACGGCAGCGTACTCGCTGAAGCCGATGTTGAAATAATCAGCGGAAACAATATTCACCAGATTGGATACGACCAAAGGCAAGCTCGCGGTATCAGCGATGAATCCCGCCGCCATGACGAACGCCAACGTAGCGGCCGGCGAAAAGCGCAGGGCCAAAAGCATCGCGATGACGATCGGAGTCAAAATCAGCGCCGCGCCGTCATTGGCGAACAGGGCCGATACCGCCGCCCCCAGCAGGATGATGAAGGCGAATAATTTACGACTGCTACCGTTGCCCCAACGGGCCACATGCAACGCCGACCACTCGAAGAATCCCGCCTCATCCAGCAACAGGCTGATGATGATGACGGCGATGAAGGTTGCAGTCGCATTCCATACGATCTGCCACACCACGGGGATATCGGACACGCTCACGACACCTGCCAGCAGCGCCACGAGAGCCCCTAGGGCGGCGCTCCAACCCACACCCAAACCTTTTGGTTGCCAGATGACGAGAACAATCGTCACCAGAAAAATCAGAAATGCGATCAGCATGAGTACTACTCTGTCAGCGGAAGAAAAGGTCAGGCACAGGCGGTCAGGCTCTGCGGCCGCTCGCCCATTTCTGCGAGACGCAGCGCATCGGTGCTCAACCATTCCTTGTTCGCATCAACAATACCCTTGAGCATGACGCCCACCCATTCAGGCAGAGACGGGTGTAGCCGGTAATAAACCCATTGACCCTGGCGCCGGTCCATGAGGACTCCCGCTTCACGCAGTTGTGCCAGGTGTCTGGAGATCTTCGGCTGACTCACGTCCAGCGCGCAGGTGAGCTCGCATACGCAAAGCTCGCCCTCACGGGCAATCAGCAAGGTCATCCGGGCTCGGGTTTCGTCAGCAAGACACTTGAAAAGGGCGAGGGGTGTCAGGGGTTCCTGCATGTGGCCTCCTGGTGAATGCACGGCTCATATCTGAAAACGGGAATATACGTTTATTCGAATATGCGGTAAATCAGATATTCCGCCTGGCCTAGGTCACCAGGCTCCGCCCAAACACAGCAGGTGTCCTTGTTTAGAAACCTATACTGAACGTCCATCACCTCCTTCAGAGCCTGCGATGAACCCCCCAGATATCTCCGTGCGATTACTTGATGCTGATCTAATCCAAGGGATGGCTGCTCATTTGAGCGCAGCGGGATTGCCAACCCAGGACCTTCTGCAGCCCGATCGAATCTTTTATTCCTTTCACCGTGGAGAAGCCGAGCTGGGGTTCGGGGGTATTGAAGGAAACGGCGGTGCGCGCCTTCTACGCTCGCTCATCGTCGTGCCTAATCAGAGAAAATCTGGGGCTGGCACTTTGTTGTTGCAAGCGCTTGAGGGTATAGCTGCCGCCGATGGCGCCCTGAGCCTTCATCTTCTGACCGACACGGCGCCCGAGTTTTTCGAGGCTCGGGGATACGAGCGCAGAGATCGCTCCCAAGCGCCGGAGGTGATTTCCAACTCCGAGGAATTCACAGCGCTCTGCCCTGCATCGGCGGTTTATATGGTGAAGGAACTTGCTGACGTGACCCTGTCATTACCAGCGGAAACTTGCTTCAACGAACGTCAGTGAGTTCGTTCTCAATGGCCGAAATGTCGCGCTGTACCGATCCCGAGGTTGCTGGGGGCGATTTAATCTTTTTTGTTCCATGTCTCGTCTACTCCTAGCGGCCGCGAATCAGGAGGGTTGGGACCCCCTTTGTTATGCAGGCACTAGTAGTTTTTCCAGCGATCAGAAGCCCCCAACCTTGAGCACTAACCCCCTGAAACCCAAGGGTTTATTTTTGGACTGGGAAAAGGTCCGGCTCGTCCTTGGGCAAACGCGCTACGGAGGGCCCTCTGATTCGCGCCTTTCCTGTTTGTCGCTTTCGTCATGGGCGAGTGAACAACTGCGTTGACAATGCCGGGCATAGGTGTTGATATTCAGTCGTACGACAACGTATGACATCAAAAAATAATAAAAACGAAAGGCGCAGTCATGGTTTCCACACTTGCAGCCCATCCATTGCACATCGTGCCAGCCTCGGCCACTGATGCGCTGCCGCCACGCTTCGCGTCGGCGCTTGAAAACCCTTTCGCCTGCTTGCAAGCACAACCCGATTCCTCCCTCGCATCCCTTTATCGACATCGTCCGTCCCGCCAGGCATCTAGCGTTGGCGCAGGCGCTGCTCGAGCCGTTTCCCCCTCACACTGAATGGCAGTATTTGGAGAACAACAATGAAGAAAAAACTCTATGCCTCACTGCTCGCGTCTTTCCTGAGCCTGACTGCCGGGACGGCGATCGCTGCCGATGCCAGCGACTGGCCAAATCGTCCGATACAGGTGGTGGTGATCGCCAACGCTGGCGGTGACACCGATTTCAACGCACGCATGATGGCCAAGTACTTCACCAAGGTCACCGGCAAGACCATGGTGGTCACCAACATGGCCGGCGGGGGCGGCACCATCGCCGCCGATGCGGTGAAGAGCGCGGCGCCCGATGGCAACACCATTCTTTTCACCCACACCGGCCAGTTGATCGTCAATGAAGTGGCGGGGCTGTCCGAAGACCGTTTCGATGCGTTTGATATCTCCTGCATCGCTGGCGTCGACAAAGGCGCGGTGTTCGTCTCGGCCAAGAGCTCGGGCATCGACAGCCTCGACCAACTGATTGAAACAGCCAAGGCCAAGCCCGGCACCATCACCTACGGCACCGAGATGGGCAACTTCTCCCACCTGCAAGGCTTGATGTTCGAAAAGCTCGCCGGCGTGAAACTGAAAATGGTGGACAGCGGCACCGTCTCGGAAAAGATCGTCGCCTTGCTGGGCAAGCGGATCGATCTGGGGGCCATCAGCTATGGTTCGGTCCAGGATTACATTTCCAGCGGCAAGATGACCGCCCTGGGCCAACCCAACGCCGAGCGCAACGCGCTGCTGGGTGACGTCAAGACGTTCAAGGAGCAAGGCGTGGACCTGGTTCTGGACAAGCCTTACGTCGTCGCGTTCCCGAAAGGCACCGACCCGGCCATCGTCAAGAAAATGGCCGACACCATGAAAAAAATCACCGAAGAACCTGAATACGCCGAAGAGCTGAAAAAGTCGTTCAAACAGCCGGTCAGTTTCCAGGGCACCGAAGAAGCCATAGCCACGTTGAACAAAACCCGCGACAGCTTCATGCAGTTCAAGGACGAGATGCGTAAGGCTAAATAATCTGCGTAGCGGCTCGGGTGCACGCCGCGCTGGCAGGCACCCGACGCCCCGTCCTTCCAAGCAAGAGGAGCCTGTATGGATTCCTATAAAAGAAACGAGCTGATCGCCGGCCTGGCCATGCTCGGCGCCGGCGTGGCTTACCTGGTGCTGACCTTGAACCTGCCACGTCGCGGGACGGTCGATGCCGCGTTTGTGCCCTGGGTGCTCGCCGTGTCGCTGTGCCTGTTGGGCGCGCTGCAATTGTGGGCTTGGCGAAAGCTGCCGAACAAAAGTGCCGAACCCGCGGAAAAGCCCGAGGCGATCGATTACCCAACGGTCTTCAAATCCCTGGCGTTGGTGCTGCTGTATACAGCGCTGATGGAGCCGGTGGGTTTCGTGATCACGACTGTGCTTTATCTCTATGCCCAGTTCATCGTACTGACCCCTGCGGAACAGAAAATCAAGCACTTGCAATACGGGCTGATCGCGGTCGTCTCGTCGGTGTTGATCTTTTACATCTTCCGCCATGGCTTCGACTTGCTCCTGCCGGTCGGTTTATTGGATTTCTAGGGGACGGCCATGATTGAACTCATGCAACAAGGCTTCGGGGCCATACTCACACCCTACGTTTTCATCATCATCCTCCTTGGCGTGGCGGTGGGGATTGTCTTCGGTGCGGTGCCCGGGCTATCAGCCACCATGGCCATCGCGCTGTGTCTGCCACTGACTTATTCGATGGGGCCTGGCACGGGCCTGGCCCTGCTGGTCGCGCTGTTCGTCGGCGCCACCTCGGGAGGGTTGATATCGGCGATATTGCTCAACATACCGGGAACGCCGGCCTCCATTGCGACGACGTTCGATGGCTGGCCGTTGATGAAACAAGGCCACGGCGTCAAGGCCCTCGGGATTGGCGTGGTGTTCTCGTTCCTGGGCACGATTTTCAGCATTGCCGCGCTGATGTTCATCGCCCCGATCCTGGCTGATCTGGCGCTGAGCTTTGGCCCGCACGAATATTTTTCCATTGCGATCTTCTCGCTGACGTTGATCGCTACGCTGTCCACCGGCTCCTTGGTCAAAGGGTTGTTTGCCGGTGCCCTGGGCTTTGCCTTCTCCACAGTGGGAATCGCCCCGGTCGAGGCCATCCGCCGTTTTACCTTTGATCTGCCGAGTCTCAATGGCGGCTTTGCCATGCTCACGGTCATGATCGGTATGTTCGCGGTTGCCGAAGTGCTGAAGTTCGCCGAAAGCGCACGCCTGAGCCACCGGGCCAAACCGCAGCACGTCAGCATGAAAGGCGTGAAAGGCTTTGGTTTCTCGATGAAGGAATTCGTCGGCCAGCTGCCCAATGCCACCCGTTCATCCCTGATCGGCCTGGGTATTGGCATCCTGCCCGGCATCGGTGCCGGTACGTCGAACATCGTCTCTTACATCGTTGCCAAGAAACGCTCCAAGACCCCGGAAGAGTTCGGTAAAGGCAAGATCGACGGTGTGGTGGCCAGCGAAACGGCAAACAACGCCGGTATCGGTGGGGCGATGATTCCGCTGCTGACCCTTGGCATTCCCGGCGATACCACCACAGCGGTCATGCTGGGTGGCTTCATGATCCACGGGATCCAGCCCGGGCCCCTGCTATTCATCAGCCAGGCACCGTTGGTCTACACGATCTTCGCCGCGCTGATCCTCGCTTCCGTGATGATGCTGGTGCTGGAGTTCTATGGCCTGCGCATGTTCATCAAATTGCTGGCGGTGCCCAAGCACATCCTGTTGCCGATCATCCTGGTGCTCTGCGTCGTCGGCGCCTTTGGCTTGAACAGTCGGATCTTCGACGTCTGGGCGGTGCTGCTGTTTGGCTTGCTGGGCTATGGATTCGTCAAGAGCGGTTTGCCGATCGCGCCTTTCATCATTGGCTTCATTCTCGGTCCCATGGCGGAAACCAACCTGCGCCGGGGCCTGATGTTGTCCGATGGGAATTTCAGCGGCTTCCTCGCCAACCCTATCTCGGCCGGTTTCCTGATTTTGGCCGCCGCCTCGATTTCCTGGCACCTGGTTACCGTGATCCGTCAAAAGAAAAGCGCCGCCATCGAGTTGATGCGCAGCTAGTCCAGCGCATCCATCCGCTCTTGCTGCTGCCACGCCGTCAAGCGTGGCAGCAGTTGAACCGATACGCCCGGAGATCGACATGCAAGACCTGACTCACTCGCCCTCGGCCGATGATGACCGTATCGCCTGGATTCGTGTTGCTTCGGTTTTCCTGCCGCTGGCCAATCCTATCAGTGACGCCAAGGTGCTGACCGGTCGGCAAAAGCCGATGACCGAGATCGCCATGCTGTTCGTCGAAATCCAGACCAGGGATGGCCATCATGGCCTGGGATTCAGCTATTCCAAGCGCGCCGGCGGCCCCGGGCAGTTTGCCCACGCCCGGGAACTTGCCCCTGGCCTGATAGGCGAGAATCCCAGCGATATCGCCAAACTCTGGGACAAGCTGTGCTGGGCCGGGGCTTCGGTGGGCCGCAGCGGCCTGGCGACCCAAGCGATTGGCGCCTTCGATGTGGCGCTTTGGGACCTGAAAGCGAAGCGGGCCAATCTCTCATTGGCGCGACTGCTCGGAGCCCACCGTGATTCGGTCCAGTGCTACAACACGTCCGGCGGTTTTTTGCATACGCCGCTTGAGCAATTAATGATCAATACCGACATCTCTCGAGAAAAAGGCATTGGCGGTATCAAGCTCAAGGTGGGCCAGCCGGATCAGGCGCTGGATCTGCACCGTGTCAGCACCATCCGCAAGCACCTGGGTGATGCGTTCCCGCTGATGGTCGATGCCAACCAGCAGTGGGACCGGCCCACCGCGCAACGGATGTGCCGCCAGTTGGAACAATACAACCTGGTGTGGATCGAGGAACCGCTCGATTGCTATGACGCCGAAGGTCATGCCGCCCTGGCCCAGCAATTCGACACACCGATCGCCACCGGCGAGATGCTGACCAGCGTGGCCGAGCACTGGGAATTCATAAAACTGCGCGCCGCCGATTACCTCATGCCCGATGCACCGCGTGTCGGCGGCATCACGCCTTATCTGAAAGTCCAGGCAGCGGCTGAACAAGCGGGGTTGATGATCGCGCCACATTTTGCGATGGAGCTGCATATCCATCTGGCCGCCACCTACAGTCGCGAGCCTTGGGTCGAACATTTCGAATGGCTGGAGCCGTTATTCAACGAACGCATGGAAACCCGCGACGGAAGAATGCTGGTGCCGACCCGGCCTGGCCTTGGGCTGTCGTTGAGCGAACGTGTGGCGGGATGGACGGCGGACCAGGTTGAGATCGGGCGGCGTCCATGATCAGTTCGATGAGGAGCGCGGCATGGCGTTGAGTCCTGAGTTTATCCACAGCATCGAGCAGGTGGTGGGTGCCGCAGGCGTGGTACGGGATCCGGCGCTCATGGCCAGCTACCTGACAGACTGGCGCAACGCCTATCAAGGCCAGGCCGCGTTGGTGGTCAGGCCCGCCACCACCGAGGAAGTGGCGGCAGTGGTGCGGCTTTGCCATGACGCGAGGGTGGCGGTGGTGCCCCAGGGCGGCAATACCGGCTTATGCGGTGGCTCGATTCCGGATGCTTCCGGCACCGAGCTGGTGTTGTCCCTGACCCGGATGAAACGCATCCGCGACATCGACCTGGCCAATGAAACCGTCACGGTCGAGGCGGGGGTCATCCTGCGGCAATTGCAGGAAGCCGCCAGTGAGGCCGGGCGCCTGTTCCCATTGTCGCTGGGGGCGGAGGGCAGTTGTACGGTGGGCGGCAATCTGGCGACCAACGCGGGCGGTACAGCGGTGCTGCGCTACGGCAACATGCGCGAACTGACGCTGGGCCTGGAGGTGGTATTGCCGGACGGCCGAATCTGGAACGGCTTGCGTGGCTTGCGCAAGGACAACACCGGCTACGATCTCAAACATTGGTTCATTGGCTCGGAGGGTACGCTGGGCATCATCACGGCGGCGGTACTCAAGTTGTTCCCGGCCACCCACAGCAAGGCCACCGCCTGGGTCGCGCTGCCCTCGCCGCAGGCGGCGGTGGACTTGATCGGCCATGTCCGTGGCCTCTGCGCCGACCGTTTGACAGGCTTCGAGATGATGTCGCGCCAGAGCGTGGAGTTCGTCCTGGAACATGTTGCCGGCTGCAGCGATCCCTTGGCGGAGTCACACCCGTGGTATGCGTTGATCGAACTGCGCGACACGGTGCCCGATGCGCCGCTGGCCCAATTGCTTGAAACCGGGCTCGGCCATGCTTTCGAAAAGGCTTGGGTCCTGGATGCAGTCATCGCCAGCAATCATGCCCAGGCCGCTGCGTTGTGGGCCCTGCGCGAGGGTATCTCCGAAGCACAGAATCATGAGGGGCCCAGCCTCAAGCACGATATCAGTGTGCCGGTCAGCCAGATCCCGGCATTCATCGAGCATACCGACCGGGCCTTGCAAGACCAGTTTCCCGGCGTGCGCATTGTGTCCTACGGCCACATGGGCGACGGCAACCTGCACTACAACATCAGCAAACCGCTGGGCCACGCCGATGCCGCGTTCAAGTCGCAGGAGCAGGCGATCATGAACGTCATCTACCGGATGACCAGCTCCTACAACGGCAGCATCAGTGCCGAGCACGGGCTTGGACAAGCCAAGCCCCGGGCCGCGGCCCAGTTCAAGGACCCGCTGGAAATGGAACTGATGCGGGCCATCAAGCGCACGCTGGATCCCCTGGGGTTGATGAACCCAGGCAAAGTGTTCGCCGCTGGGCTGGAGTGACCGGGGCCGGCTCTGCTAGCCTGCCGGTTTGACACCGGACATGGAGGGTGGAATGACACAGGCCATCAGCACCAAGGATCGCGTGCGCATCAAGCACGTCGAAGTTCTCTCGGACAATTGGTACATCCTGCGCAAGACGACCTACGACTACCTTGGCCGCGACGGCCAATGGCGTGAATTGGCGCGTGAAACCTATGATCGCGGCAACGGCGCCACCATCCTGCTTTACAGCAAGGCCAAGCAAACGGTGGTGTTGACCCGGCAGTTCCGCTTCCCGGCGTTCGTCAACGGGCACGACGGCTTGCTGATCGAAACCTGCGCCGGCCTGCTGGATAACGATGATCCGCAAACCTGCATCCGCAAGGAAACCCAGGAGGAAACCGGGTACATCGTCCAGGACGTGCGCAAGGTGTTCGAGGCATTCATGAGCCCGGGATCGGTGACCGAGCGCGTGCATTTTTTCGTCGGTGAATATTTCGACGAGGACAAGCAGCACGAAGGAGGAGGGCTCGAGGCCGAAGGTGAGGAGATCGAAGTGTTGGAAATGCCGCTCGACCAGGCCCTGGGCATGATCGAGACGGGGGAGATCTGTGACGGCAAGACCATCATGCTGTTGCAGTACGCCAAGCTGCATCGGTTGCTCGATTGACGCCGGTTTCAGCAGTTGGCGACCCAGGCAGCCTGTTTGCTGATCTCGCCGCTGCCGAACCTTTCGCGATAGGCGGAGGGAGCCAGGCCTACCGCGTTGCGGAAGGCCGCGCGAAAACTTTCCACTGACCGGTAGCCACAGGCGTGTGCGATGCCGGCGGTGTTCTGGTCCGTGCTTTCCAGCATTTCCCTTGCCCGGTTCAGCCGTTCCTGCTGCAGCCAGACCTTGGGCGACAGGCCGGTTGTCTCAATGAAACGCCGCAAAAACGTGCGCTCGCTCATCGCCACGCGAGCCGCCATGTCGGCCACGCTCAGCGGTTGATCGAGGTTCTCGCGAATCCATTGCAGCACGCGCGTCAGCTCGTTGCGCGGTGACTTGCACACCGGCGCGACGATGAATTGCGATTGCCCGCCGGTTCGTTGTGGCGCCATGACCAGGCGCCGCGCCACCGAATTGGCGATATGCGTGCCGAAATCCCGTGCGATCAGATGCAGACAGGCGTCAATCCCGGCGGCGCTGCCGGCTGAGGTGATCAGTTGCCCCAGATCGACGTAGAGCACGTTGGGGTCGACCTTGATGCTGGGGTATCGCTCGGCCAGTTCCTGGGAGAATTGCCAATGGGTGGTCACGGTCTCGCCGTCGAGCAGCCCCGTGGCGGCGAGTACGAAGACCCCCGAGCAGATCGACAGCAAGCGTGCCCCGCGGGCGTGGGCTCGCCTAAGGGCCTGCAACAACGCCTCTGGAGGCGGCTCGAGACGACTGCGCCAACCGGGCACGATGATGGTTTGTGCGGTTTCAAGCGCTTCCAGGCCGGCATCGACGGAAATCTGCAAGCCCCCCAGCGCTTGCATCGGGCCCTGGTCGACCGCGACGATGCGATGGGTGTACCAAGGGACGTCCAATTCTGGGCGTGGCAGCCCGAATATCTCCAGGGCGATACCGAACTCGAATACGCAAAGGCCCTCATAAACGAGGATTGCCACTGTTCCGGGATGAGCGTGCATTTGGCGTAAATTCACCGATTATTGTCGTCTGCTGCACTGTAGCGGACGATCCCATGCCCCTACAATCGCTGCCAGGCAATCAGGAAAACCAAGACGGCCGCACCCCACAAAGGTGACTGTCGCATTACCGGTACCCCACCCCATCGCGCCGGTAGAGGATTGTCACTTCCAGATTTATTCCTGCTTCTACAGAAGTTCGATAAGTGCGAGCTGCGCGAGTGTGCGCATCTGATTGAGTTCTGTTAACGACGCTGCCAACGGATTTCGGCGGTGTCGAGGAGTTGTCAGTTGTAACCGGATTAACCTGGACGTTGTAAGGGAATGGACTATGTTGCTGATCCAGATTCTGTTTGTGATGTTGTCAGCAAAACTTTTGGGCGCGGTATTCAATCGCTTGGGGCAACCTCAGGTTGTTGGCGAAATGATAGCCGGCTTTGTATTGGGGCCTGTTGTACTCGGTCAGTTGTTTCCCGCCTTCCATCAGCAGTTATTTGACAGCACTGCCATTACCCAACTCAAAGTATTGAGTGAACTGGGCATCTTGTTGTTCATGTTCGTCATCGGTGCCGAGTTTCGCTTCCCTCTCAAGCAAAGCAAGACCGGCTTCAAGGCCATGGTCATCGGCGCTTTCAGCATAGTGATCCCTTTTTCCCTCGGCGCCGCGATAGCCCCTTGGCTGTTCGAGCATTTCGCCACGCCCGGAACCTCTCGGTTGGGTTTCGTCCTGTTCATCGGCACCGTGTTCTCCGTGACCGCTTTTCCAGTTCTGGCGCGGATCCTCAAGGAGCGAGGCATGCTCGGCACGCAAACCGGTGCGATTGCCTTGCTGGCTGCCGCCATGAGCGACGTGGTGGCGTGGATGTTGATAGCAGCCGTCGCCATGGTGAATGGCCAGGACGACAACTGGATGGCCCTGGGTTTGCGAGGCGCCTGTCTGTTGTCGCTGGTGGTCTTTTCGTTCCTGGTGCTCAAGCCGTTGCTGGCGCGCTGGCTCGCCGCTGAAGGAAAACTCGCGCAACCCATGGTGCTGGTGGCGCTGCTGGCCGGTGTGATGATCTACGGCAGCCTGACCCACGCGCTGCAAGTACACGCCGTGTTCGGGGCTTTCCTGTTCGGCCTGTGCCTGCCACGGGACCAGGGCCTGCTGGACATGATCATCGAGCGGCTGGAACACGTGTCGTTGATCATATTGATGCCGTGCTTCTTCGCTCTTGCAGGTTTGAGCACAACCTCCTCGGCCTTCTCGGGCCTTGGCGTCTGGGTGCTGCTGGTGATCCTGGTGGTGGCTGTCACCGGCAAAGTGGCCGGCAGCGCCCTGGGCGCCCGGCTGGTGGGATGCTCCTGGTCCGATTCCCTGACCGTCGGGGCCCTGATGAATACCCGCGGGCTGATGGAGCTGGTAGTGCTCAAGATCGGCCTGGACATGGGGATCATCGGCAGCGAGCTGTTTACCGCCCTGGTGGTGATGACCATCGTCACCACGCTGATGACCGGCCCGCTGATGAATCTGCATAACAAGAAAGTTGCGACCGGCACTCCGTCAATGGCGAGAGTGTCATCCCCCAACGGATTTGTAACACCGACCGATAACAATGGAATGGAGCGATAAATGAGCGAACAAACATCCAGCTTGGTCATTGAAGCCATGGAGCAACAACTGGCCAGGCATTTCCAGGCTATTTTGCAAGATGAAAACCGGATGAAGCAGATTCGTAATGAATTTCGCCGCGACGGTTATTTCAACTTCAAGAACTTTTCCTTTCTGCCAAAAAGAATCCTGGAAAACGTTCACACCGAAGTTCATGCCTTGCTGGATGAATATTCGGTACGTCGCGATGTTACGGTTCCTTCCACCGGTAATACTTACCGCAAGATGTACAACGTCAACCAACCAGAGATCGCCGAGGGCGGGACGTTCATCCCTGCGCTCTACCAATCGGAGTCGCTGCGCAATTTTCTCGGCAACATCGCGGGCGATGACCTGGCGTCCTGCTGGGAGCAAGAGCAATACCTGATCACCAAGCTGAGCCACCCGGGCGATACCCACGGCTGGCATTGGGGCGATTACCCCTACACGATGATCTGGATCATCGAAGCACCCGAGGACCCGGCGATCGGCGGCGTGCTGCAATGCGTGCCACACAGCGAGTGGGACAAGCAGAACCCGCAGATCTGGCAGTACATCCTCAACAACCCGATCAAGTCCTACCACCACCTCAAGGGCGATGTGTATTTCCTCAAGTCCGACACCACGTTGCACCACGTCGTGCCGATCCAACAGGAAACCACTCGGATCATCCTCAACACCTGTTGGGCAAGCGCCCATGACCGGCGAACCGACGTCGCCCACGAAAGCATTGAAGTGATCTGGGACACCAAGGCCCGGAGCACCGAAGAAGCCTGACGGCAACCGGCCGGGCGGATGGGTGTCCGCCCGGTTCATATTTCAAAATCAACGTTGCCCCCGGGGCTCAAGGAAGCAGGCCATGTCCATTACCCAAGAAACATTTCAGTCCGAAACCGCTTACGTCGTGCGCAACGAAGGTGTCGACCTGGAACTTCAGTCGTTCATGGATGAGCAGATCGACTACATTCTCAAGCATCGAGCGACCGAACATCCGTTCCTCAATGCCTACGCCCAGCACGGCCTGCCGCCGGAGCAAAGCAAGGTGCTGTACCTGGAAACCCTTCACTACTTCAAGTACCTGCCGTTCTACGTGTGTGGCATTTCCACCATCACTCGTGACGAAGCGGTTCTGCGCACGATCGCGTTCAATGCCCGCGACGAGCTGGGTGAAACGCACTCCCACTCCGACCTGTATCGCAAGTTCCTGCACGACAAGGGCATCAGCGAAGAGCAGATCGAAGCCTACAAGTGCTTGCCCAGCACCCAGGCCTTGAATGACGGAATTTGCGCGCTCTACAGCAAGCCGCCCCTGCAAAAGGCCCTGGGCGGATTGTTCGCCGACGAGGCGATGTCGGCCTCGATGGTTTCCAAGTACAACGATGGCCTGATCAAGGAAGGCGTCAGCGAGCGTGGACGGTTCTTCTGGACGCTGCATATGGAAGTCGAAGTCGGGCATTCCAACGCTGTGTTCAACGTCATGGAAAAGCACCTGCAAACACCGCAAGAGCGTCGCCTGTTCGCCGAAGGCATTGAGCAGTACCTGCACCTGATGGAAGTGTACTGGGATGGTATCGAGCGCAAACTCAACGCCGGAGGACGTCAATGACCGCCAAGAATGAATCCGGACAAGGCGTCGCCTTCGGGCTCGGCGCCACGCTGCTCTGGGGCTCGTACCCGCTCTGGTACAAGCCGCTGGCCGGGCTCGATGCCTATCATCTGCTGTCCTGGCGGGTGGTCTTCGCCGAGTTGTTTCTCCTCGCCCTGGTACTGTTGACCGCCCGGGTAGGAACGTTGCGTTCGACCCTCAAGACGGTGCGTCCGGCAAATGTGCTGACAGTGTCGGCGGTCCTTGGGCTGTGGTGGCTGATGTACATCTACGGGATCATGACTGGGCGCGTGCTGGAGGTGGCTTTCGGCTATTTCCTCAGCCCGATCATGAGCATGGTGGTCTCGCGGGTCATCTTCAAGGAGCGCCTCACGTCATTGCAGACCTGGGCGATATTCCTGGCCGTCACTGGCGTGACGCTGATGGCGTTCGAACTGCTGAACCTGCATTCCTTCCCGTGGATCGCATTGGTCATCGGCTTCTGCTATTCCTTCTATGGCATTTTCAAGAAAAAGGTCCCGGGCGATCCGGTGGTCATCCAGACCTTGGAAATTGCCGTACTTTTGCCGTTCGCGGCGCTGTTCCTGCTGCTGGCCCAAGCCCAGGGAGTAGGGCATCAGTTCCTGCAATCGGGCACCCGCGACGTGTTGCTGATCGCGACGGGCCTGATCACGGTGCTGCCGTTGTGGTGGTACAGTCTGGCGGCCAAGCAGTTGTCGATGATCACGCTGGGCTTCTTGCAGTTTGTCCCGCCAATTTGCAACTTCCTGTTGGCGGCGTTCGTTTACGGTGAACCGGTCTCGTCGTTGAAACTGGCGGCGTTTTCGTTCATCTGGCTGGCGCTTGCATTGTTCACGTTGAATTCCATTCGGGTCCAGCGTGCAGCGGCAGCCGCCAGGTTGTCCGTGCAAATGCGTACGGCATGACATACCCGCCTGCGCCGTCTACAGCGGCGCGGGTTTTTCAGGATAAGGGAATCGAAATGAAGAAAGTCGCCGTGGTGGGTTGCACCGGTGCAGTGGGCATGACCATGCTGCAATTGCTTGAAGAAACCGACTACGAAGTGGTCTGCATGGCCTCTGAGCGTTCGGCCGGCAAGCGCTTGAAGGCTGGCAATACCGAGCACCTGATCGAGCCTTTTTCGGTCGAAGGCTGCGCTTCGTGCGATATCGTCTTCCTGTGCGTTTCCGGATCGTTTGCCTTGGAATATGGCGAGCGCCTGGCTGAAAACTCTTACGTCATCGATAACTCATCGGCTTTTCGTTATCACCCGGACATTCCGCTACTGGTACCGCCGATCAATGGTCAGCGCTACAAGGGCGAAAAGCTGATCGCCAACCCCAACTGTTCCTCGGCCATTGCGCTGATGGTGCTGGGGCCGTTGCACGAAACCTTCGGGCTCGAAAGCGCGATCATTTCCACCTACCAGGCCGCCAGCGGCGCGGGGCAGCCGGCGATGCTCGAGCTGCGGGAAAAGGCCAAGGCGTTCAGCGACTACGGCGACCAGGACGGTAGCGAGAATTTCGCCCATAACCTGGCGTTCAACGTCATCCCTCAAGTCGATTCGTTCGAAGACAACGGCTACACCCGCGAAGAGATGAAAGTGGTCTGGGAGCTGCGCAAGGTCCTGGGCGAACCGGAGCTGGCCATCAGCACCACGGCGGTGCGGGTGCCGACCCTGCGCTCCCATGCCGAGAGCCTGAGCCTGCGCTTCAAGAAACCGGTGCAATCGCTGGCCCAGGTGCGCGAGTTGCTGGCGGCTGCGCCGGGCGTCGAAGTGGTGGACGAACCCCAGCAGGGCGTTTATCCAATGCCCATGACATCGACCTACAAGCATGCGGTCGAGGTTGGCCGGATTCGCTACAACCTGATCTACGGCGAACACGGCTTGGACCTGTTCATCAGCGGCGACCAGTTGCTGCGGGGCGCGGCGTTGAATGCCTTCGAGATCATGCAACTGGTCAGTGACTGATCGAACCAGGCATTGAGTGAACCTGACGCGCAACCGCCCCCCAGCGGCTGCGCGTTTTTGCTTTCAGCTGGACTGCGCCTCGCTGTCGTCCTGCATGTCATCCAGATATTCCGGTTGGTCGGTCTGGTCGGGCAGCTCGGTCACAACGCTGAAGTCGCTGATTTCGATAGCGCCCACACCATGACCCAGCAAGTGGAAAGAGAACGCCTTGCGCGGTTGCGGGTTGTCGAAATGGATGTCCATCACCAGCGGTTGATCCATGGTAACCGCCACGTCGGTGGGCAAGTCCATCGGCACGTCTTGCTCGAATTCCTTGGCCTTGAGTGAAATGTACGCGGCGTGGTCAGTGTCCACCGCGCGAATGGTCAGGCTGACGCGTGTGCGGGTGCCCTTGGGCATTTCCAGGTATTGGGCGCCGATCAGGTTGTCGGTCCAATCGTTGGAAACCTGGGCGGGCAGCGGGATTTTTTCGTTGCTGCCAAACTGGTAGTGCTGGTTCAGGGGCGTCGCCAGCAGCGTTTGGTCCAGGGCGGTGGCCCGCGCGGCGATCAGCCGGGCGCGCTGGCCGCTGTATTGCCCGGCGTAAGTGGCGCGATCGGCGATGAAACCCTCGCTCTTGTAGTCACGGCAACGTTGCAGGAAATCGCACTCGGTGAAGGTGCCCTTGCCATCGTGATAGCGCAGCTTGCCGTTGGTGAACGACATGATTTCCCGGCCCGTCGCGTAGTGCCTGAACATCGAGCGGCCGGACAGGGACGTTGGCACGTCGAAACCGAAGTAATCGAGCACCGAAGCGGTCAGGTCGACATGGCCATGCACCCCTTGCTTGATTGCCGGCAAGGGCTCTGGTGCCAGAGTCAGGTTGAAACCCCAGGACGATGCCAGGCGCACGTCGTCGATGCCATGGGACTCGTCCGAGGTGATGACCACCAGGGTGTTGTCCAGAATTCCCTGGTGTTCAAGGCTCGTCAGGAAGACGTCCAGCGCGTCGTCCAGATAGCCCACGGCCGCCTGCTTGGCGGTGTCGTAGCGCTCCAGATAATCGTCCGGTGCCGAGTAGGGTTGGTGCGTGCCTACCGTCAGCAGGGTGAGCATCCACGGCTTGTCCGCTTGTTGCAGTTGCCCGACGTAATCCAGCGCGCCTTCGAAAAAGGTCTTGTCATCCTTGCCCCAGGGAAACTCCAGGTAAGCCGGTCGAGTGAACCACTCCATGCCCAGGGTCGTATCGAAGCCGATATGCGGCATGATCCGGTCCTTGGCCATGAACCGCAGCCCGGCACCTTGCAGGAAGTGGGTGGAGAATCCGTGCTTGCGCAACTGGGCGGGCAGGCAGGCCTGGTTGCGCTGGGTCTGGTTCAGCATCTCGACGCCCTTGGGCGTGCCATTGTCGAGTTTGTCGTAATCCCCGCACAGCATCGCGTACAGGCCACGGATGGTCTGGTGGCTGTGCAGCACATAGTCGGGCGTGTTCATCCCGCGCTCCGACCAGGCGCTGAGGCGCGGCATCAGATTCTCGTGATAGCTGCTTTGCAAAGCCTGGCGGTTGGTTTCCAGATAGGCACCCGGAATGCCTTCCAGGGCGATGATCAGCACATTGCGCGCGCGGCCCGGGGCGGCAAGCAGCTTTTGCCCCTCCAGGTCCAGGCGGGTCAGCCCTTCCATGGGGGGAAGCGGTTCCGGCGTGTTGCCCGCCAGCCACTGCTCCAGATGTTCTTGCCCGGCGGCGACGCTGGCGGTCATGAGCTGGTGGGGCAGGTTGAACAGGTTCCACTGATCCGCCTCGCTGGGGCGCCAGCTTTGAACGCCGGCATGGGCCAGCAACAGCATTGTCGGCATGGCCCAGGCGTGGCGCGGCAAGGGCGGGGCCTGGCGGCTTCGATTGGCCCACTGGACGGCCAGGCAAAGCACCAGGGCTGTCAACATGACTGCCGCGAGCCAGGGATGCGCGAAGCCGCCGCTGCTGGAGTTCTCGACGAATTGTGGGTCGGTCAGGTACTGGATGTCCGCAGGCGTTGGCATCCGCCCGACCGCGTTGACCAGCTCGATACTGGTGAGCGTCAATACACACCATGCCAGCAACACGGGCAAGGCCAGCCACCAGGGACGCCGATAGAGCAGGACGACCAGCAGGGTGCCAATGGCGATATCCGAGAGATAGCCCAGCGGGTCGGACCAGCCCAATGCGACGCGCATCCCCATGGGGACCAAGAGGACGCATCCCGCCAAGGCGATGAGGCGCGCGAGGGGATGAGTCAGGGGGCGGTGGACAATATTCACGGAAAACGGCCTTCGGGTCTAACCAATCACACACACCTTGCGGGAACGGCTCGCTCCCACAAGATTTCATTTAATGGTCATGAGTTTTTCATAACAGTGTGCTGGATGGTATCAAGCCCAGTAGCCATTGTTGGCCTATGGCCTCGCGGCTGGCTACGGTTCGCTTGCCAAGCCCCCTACAATGGCGTCCGGCGCGGCTTTTCGGCGTGTACAAAACTTGTATCAGGATTTCTCATCGGAGGATGGATGGACAGGTTCCAGGAAATGCAGGTGTTTGTCGCCGTGGCCCAGGAGTCGGGATTCTCATCGGCTGCGCGACGCCTGGGTTTGTCGGCGGCCAGCGTGACGCGTGCAGTGGCGGCGTTGGAGCAACGCATCGGTACGCCGTTGTTGGTACGGACTACACGCAACGTCTACCTGAGTGAAGCCGGCCAGCGCTTTCTCGATGACAGCCGGCGGATCCTGGGCGACCTGCAGGAAGCCGAGGATTCCGCCGCGGGCAGTCACGCCCAACCCCGCGGGCAATTGACCATCACGGCACCCGTGCTGTTCGGACAGCTGTTTGTCACGCCATTGCTGGTGGATTATCTGGGTCGCTTCTGCGAGGTCTGCGTCAACGCCTTGCTGCTCGATCGCACCGTCAGCATGGTGGAGGAGGGCATAGACGTGGCCGTGCGCATCGGCGAGCTGCCCGACAGCAGCCTGCACGCCGTACGTGTCGGTGAGGTGCGGCGGGTGGTGTGTGGCTCCCCGGATTTCTTTGCCCGCCACGACCGTCCGCGGCACCCTCAAGACCTCGAGCGGATGCCGGTGGTGTCTTCATCGGCGATTGGCCAGATCAAGAACTGGACCTTTGTCGAGGCTGGCCAGCCATTGTCCGTCCGGCCCGCGCCGCGGCTGGTGGTGACGGCCAATCAGGCCGCCATCACTGCGGCGTGCCAAGGCTTGGGGATGACGCGGGTGCTGTCTTACCAAGTGGCCGGCAACCTGGCTGCCGGTGAGCTGGAAATCGTCCTGGAGGAATTCGAGCTGCCGCCCCTGCCGATCCACGTGGTGTATCAGGGCGGGCGCAATGCGTCGGCGCGGGTGCGCAGCTTTGTCGACTTCATGGTCGGCGCGTTGCGAGAACACCCGGCCTTGAAAGGCTGACGCATTGTTTCGCCAGCAGAAATAATGGATTGCGTTTGCAGGTGATTCCACAGCGTCGGGCTTGGGCAGAAGATGGGCCATCGACGCCGTTCTGCTGATGGCGTCATCTCTGAGCGGAGTCGACCATGAACCCTATCAAGCTCTATCACTTTCCACTCTCGGGCCACGCCCACCGTGTGCAGCTGATGCTCTCGTTACTCGATCTGCCTGTGGAGATCAGCTTTGTGGACCTGGCCAAGGGCGCGCACAAACAAGCGGATTTCCTTGCGATCAACCCGTTTGGCCAGGTGCCGGCCATTGATGACAACGGCGTGGTACTGGCTGACTCCAACGCGATCCTGGTGTACCTGGCAAACAAGTACGGCCAGGGCCGTTGGCTCCCAACGGACCCGGTCGGCGCCGCTCGCGTCCAGCGCTGGTTGTCGGTAGCCGCCGGGCCACTGCATGCCGGACCGGCCACGGCGCGGCTGATCACGGTGTTCGGTGCCTCTCATAATGCCGAAGAGGTGATCGCCCGTGCCCACAGCCTGCTCAAAGTCATCGACCAAGCCCTGGGCAACAGCGCCTATCTGGTCGGCGACGCCCCGACCATTGCCGACATCGCCAGTTACAGCTACATCGCCCACGCGCCGGAGGGTAATGTTTCGTTGCAAGACTATCCCCATGTGCGCGCATGGCTGGCGCGGATCGAAGCCCTGCCTGGCTTCGTCGGGATGCCGCGTACGGCTGCGGGATTGCAGACAGAAGTCTGAGCGCCTGGCCGGTTATGGCGGGGGCAATGCCCCCGCCAGCGGTTTCTGAAGGAACCTGGAAGGGTTAATCTGCCAACCTTTCTCGGTTGGCTGCGCTTCATGACTTTTATCCACAGGCTAGCGCTGGTCCTCGCCGCGTTGTTTCTGAGCGGCTGTGACCAGCCCGCGCCTGCCGTCCTTGATCAACAGCTCTATGTCTGGCAACGCCAGTGGACGCCGGCCCACGAAGGCGCGCTGCGCCAAAGCCACGGCGATTTTTCCAGCTTGCGGGTGTTGGCGTTGCAGGCGTTTCCGGGAGCCGGCTGGAGCCGTGCGCGTATTGACCCAGTATTGCTCAAGGCTGACGGCCGACCGCTGGTTGCGGTGATCCGTCTGGACGGCCAGCTCAGATCTCTGGACCAGGACGATGTGATCGCACAGATCCAACAGTTGCTGGCCCAGTGGCGGGCCCAGGGCCTGGTGCCGATGGGTGTGGAAATCGATCACGATGCGGGCACTGAACGGCTACCGGCTTACCGGACCTTTCTCACCCGGTTGCGACAAACCTTACCCACCACGCTACAGCTCAGCATCACGGCGCTGCCGGCCTGGCTCGATAGCCCCGAGTTGCCTGAATTGTTGGCGACCGTGGACAGTAGCGTCTTGCAGGTCCATGCGGTCAGCGATCCTCGCCAAGGTCTGTTCGACGCGCAACAGGCCAGGCGTTGGGCCGAACGCTGGGGCGAGATCACCGCGCGGCCGTTCTATTTGGCCTTGCCGGCGTATGGTGTCGCGCTGCTGACCCAGGAAAACGGTGCGCCCGTGGTGGAAAGCGAAGTGTCTATCGACCGGGGCGGCGAACGCCGGGAATTGCGGGCCGATCCGCAACAGGTCGCCGACCTGACGGCAAAGCTGCGCGCCGAACCGCCTGGGCACCTGGCCGGGATCGTCTGGTTTCGGTTACCGCTGCCGGGAGATCGACGGGCATGGAGCCTGGCCACCCTTGGCGCGGTGGCCCGTGGCGACAGGCTCCACAGTCGTATGGCGGTGCGCATTGACGAGCAGGACGGCCTCTACGATATCTGGCTGGTGAACCAGGGCAATCTCGACAGCCCTTGGCCCCAGCGGCTGACGCTGGCGGTGGGCGCATGTGACGGGGTCGATGCCCTGTCAGGTTATGCATTGCAACAAACCCCCGGAGTGCTTACCTTCTCGCGCATTCAGGAAGGTCGCCTGGCTGCCGGTGCCCAACGGGCGATCGGCTGGGCGCGCTGCACAAAAATTGACCAAGGAGGTTTCAATGTCTACCCGTAAGTGGCCTCGTCGCCTGCTGTGCCTGAGCCTCAGCCTGCCCGTGGGCCAGGCGCTGGCCTGTGGACCGGAGTTCCCCATGCGCCTGCTGGATAACCGGGCCCAATCCTTGGCGGAGTTGCCCGAAGGCAGCTTTCGTTTCGAGGTCAGCCGTCTCGGTCAGGCCATTGCGGGGCTGAAGCCAACCACGGATGCGACGCGCAACCCCGACTACAGTTATGACGATGTGGCCTCCTACGTTGAACAACGCAACAAAGCCGAACAGCTCGGCCTGACGCCACCGCAACAAGCGGTGGTAGAGCGGCTGCGAGCAGTAGGCGATGTTGAGCAGGTCGCCAGCGAAGCGGCGAACCTGCCCGCCGAGCTGCGCTTGTACGCGGTGGGCGCGGCGGCTTTCAACGCGGGCGATCACCAGCGCGCCGCCGAATCATTCCAACAATTGCTGGCGCTGCCCGCCGACGAGCGCCGCCTGCGCAGCACCTGGGCAGCCTATTCCCTGGGCCGCGCGTTGTTCGCCATGAGCACCGAGGCCGGTCGCGGCGACCCCACTATTTTGCGGGATCAGGCGCGCCAAGCCTTTCGCCAGGCCCGAGAGTTGAGCGTCGCCGGTTTCAGCGACCCGTTGGAACTGGGCGTCGCCAGTCTCGGTGAGGAGGCCAGGGTGGCCTATACCGCCGATGACTGGGACAGTGCCATCGGGCTGTACGCGACCCAGAACCTGCAGGGTTCTCCGGTCGGCTACAGCTCGTTGTTGCAGTTGGCGAGTAGCCTGAAGCTCGAATCCGACGAGCGCCTTAGGGAATTGCTCAAGACCAAAGGCGTCCAGCGCCTGGCGACGGCGTATTTGCTCAGCCGCGTCGGCTGGTGGGACGGCGAAGAGCCATCCGGCGAGAAACAACTCGTCAAGTTGCTGCAGGCCAGCGCCCGGGGCAACCTGGACGATGCGGATCGCCTGGCTGCGGTGAGTTATCAACACGGCGACTACGCCGGCGCCAAGGCTTTCGTGGATAAAGCCGCCGACACTGGGCTGGCCTGGTGGGTGCGCGCCAAACTCGCCCTGCGCGACGGAGACAAGGTTGCTGCGGCGGCGGCTTATGCCAAGGCCGCCCAGGCATTTCCGAAGGAGGAATCCTGGGGCGATCGACGCACGCCGGACTGGGATTACGAGACGGTCCAGCCCAAGTGCCGGGTCGAAGGTGAAAGCGCGATCCTAGCGTTGCAGCGTGGTGATTACCTGCAAGCGTTCGATCAGCTTTATCGCGGCGGCAACAATTATTGGTACGACGCCGCGACGGTCGCCGAGCGCGTGCTGACGGTCGATGAACTCAAGCAATACGTAGACGCCCAGGTTACGGCTCCGCCGCCATTGAGCCAGGAAGAGCGGGACAATTATGTACAACTGTCGGTGCCGGCGAAACTGCGTAACCTGCTGGGTCGTCGTCTGCTGCGCGAGGGGCGCTACGACGAAGCACCAGCGTATTTCGACAGCGTTCAGCTGCAGGTGAGTGCCGAATATTACGGGCAAATGCGCAAGGATGCCGAGTCCAAATGGTGGCCGACCGGACGTGCCAAGGCGTATTTTCTTGCGTCCACGGTAGCGCGCGACATGGGCATGCAGCTGCTCGCTTATGAGATGGCGCCGGATTACGCCAGTCTGGAAGGCAACTACAGTTTTGAACCAGTGGAACTGAAGGTTGGCCCCTTATTGTCTGAAGGCGAGGTGCAAAGGCAACAGGCCAGCGCAGCCGAACCGGACCAGCGATATCACTATCGGTTTGTCGCCACTGCATTGGCGAGTCGGGCGGCGGACAATCTACCCCATACCAGCCAGGCGTTTGCAGCGGTGCTGTGTTATGCATGGAGATTCAATTCAAGCCCTGAAGAGCAGGGAGCGTTGTACCGGCGGTATATAGAGGAAGGGCCTTACGTGGAATGGGGATGGCATTTTGGGGAATTATGTCCATTTCCGGACTTTGACAAGGCTGACAAGCGCTATGTCACGCAGGCGCTGAGTCCGATTCGCTCGGCGTTGCAGCCCTATAAAATCTGGGTGCAAGTGGGCAGCGTAGTGCTGGTTGTAGCCGTTGGGCTGGCATTGATCAGCCGTCGCCAGCGCAAGGCACGGTTGGCGGCGCGCTGATTGTGGAGGCGAGCCTGTTTGCGATGAGGCCGAGTCAGCAGGTGTGGATGAGACTGACCTGACGCCATCGCGAGCAAGCTCGCTCCCACAGGAATGCGGCGCTACATCTGCGTAGCCATTCCTTCCACATCCATCGCCGCCTGGCGCAATGCCTCCGAGCGGGTCGGGTGAGGGTGGCAGATCAGGGCGATGTCTTCGGCCGAGGCGCCGAATTCCATCGCTACGCAGTATTCGCCAATCATTTCGCTGACGCTTGGGCCAACCAGATGCACGCCGAGGATCTCGTCGGTGTGCTCATCGGCCAACACTTTGGCGAACCCTTCGGTTTCGTGATTGATCTTCGCCCGGCTGTTGGCCGTAAAAGGGAATTTCCCGACTTTGTAGGCGCGGCCCGCAGCCTTGAGCTGTTCCTCGGTCTTGCCGACGCTGGCCAGTTCCGGCCGGGTATAGATCACGTTGGGGATCAGGTCGTAATTGACCTCGCCGGCCTTGCCGGCAATCTGCTCGATGCAGGCCATGGCCTCGTCTTCGGCCTTGTGGGCGAGCATCGGCCCGGACGTGACATCGCCGATCACCCAGACACCGGGCGCCTCAGTGCGGTGGCGCTTGTTGGCGAGCAGGCCACGCGGGTCGGTCGTCAACCCGACATTTTCCAGCCCCAGCCCTTGTGTGTAAGGCCGGCGGCCAATGGCGACCAGCACGTAATCGGCGTCCAACGTCTGCGCGTTGCCGCCTGCTGCGGATTCGACCTGTAACTGCACGCCGTTGGCCGAGGACACGGCGCCAGTGACCTTGGCCCCCAGCTTGAATTGAATGCCCTGTTTCGCCAGGGCTCTCTGCAAAGTCTTGCCGGTGTCCGCATCCACACCCGGGCAGATGCGATCGAGGTATTCCACCACGGTCACTTCAGCGCCCAGGCGTCGCCAGACTGAGCCCAGTTCCAGCCCAATGACCCCCGCGCCGATGACCACCAGGTGACGGGGCACTTCGCCGAGGGACAATGCGCCAGTGGAATCGAGGATGCGCCGGTCATCGACCTCTACTCCGGGCAGTGGCGTCGGCTCGGAGCCGGTGGCGATAACGATGTCCTTGGCGCCGAGTTCAACCTTGCCGCCATCGCCGCCGGTGACGCTCACCTTGCCGGGCCCATCGATATGGCCCCAACCCTTGATCCAGTCGACCTTGTTTTTGCGAAACAGAAACTCGATGCCCTTGGTCAGGCCCGCCACGCTTTCGTCCTTTTGTTTCATCATCTGCGCGAGGTCGAGGGTAGGGCTGACGTTGATGCCCAGATTGGCAAATTCCGCGCCCTTGGCCGCTTCGTACAGCTCAGACGCGTGGAGCAGTGCCTTGGAGGGCATGCAACCGACGTTCAGGCAGGTGCCGCCCAGCGTTGCGCGGCCTTCGATGCAAGCGGCCTTCAAGCCCAACTGCCCGGCCCGAATCGCTGCGTTATAGCCGCCGGGACCGCCACCCAGAATGATCACGTCGTAATCGCTCATCACTGTTCTCCCGCCTCGCCAAAAAAATTATGCACGTAATATGAGCGTTTCCAGAGATTACGGTCAAGGCTAAAGTCACCAGGGCTGGCCGTGAAAAATTCAACACGGAAATTTCACAGCACCGGTTATAAAGTAACGAACGTAGCGGAGCGGTGGCGGTTTTTATCCACAGCCCTGAATTTGGTTTTCCACATGCGCTGGGATGACATGCAAGTCGATCTAGAAATCGAAGGGGCACGGGTGGCCGAGTGGCCGCGCTTTCAGCGTGCTGCGCTCCAGACACGCCGCTTGAAGCGGATCGCGTTGGCGCTGGCCGGCCTGGCGGGATTGGGCCTGGTACTGGCGTTTTTCATCGGATTGTTCTCGCCGCAATCCTTGTGGCCTGCCCTGTTGGTCAGCCAAAGCGCCGGCCTTGTTGTGTTGTTGGCGGGCCTGCAATCGGCCGGGTGGGTGACGCGTTGGCGCAGCGAGGCGCTGGCGCCTGCGGTGGACAACGCACCTGTTATAACTGAGCCGGTTGAAGACTCGGGTTGGTATGAGCGGATGCTCGAGGGGATCAGCGCCCGCTGGGTCGGTCTGCTGAAGCAAATCGGGGCGCCCGCGTTGTGGCTTTCCGGTTGGGCGCTCCTGGCGTTGCTGAGCCTTGAGCAAGCCTGGAATCTAGATTTGCCTGCTGCATCGCTTGGGGTGTCGGCGAGTGTCGGGGCGGTGGTTTCGTTATTGCTGGCGTTCAGCTTGCTGGTGTTTGAACGCCAACTGGCCCAGCAACCGCCAATCGAGTGGCCGGAAGCCTTGCCATTGGCACAGCTCGCGCGGGTGGCGATCGCCGTGCTTGTCCTTGGCGCATTGTGCCTGCTGTTCGCCGCCGATACGTCAATCTGGCCGACGCGCCTGGGAGTGTTGATCGGGGTGTTGCCAGGGCTGGTCGCGGTGGAGCTGCTGTTGCGCGCCATACTCTCCTTATTCAGCCCGCGCCGCGACTCCCTCGAGCCGACGCTGATGGGTCGCAGCTTTGTCGCCGATCTGCTGCGCTGGCCGCCGCAACCGTTGCTGGTCTTGCAGCACGAGTTGCACAACCGTTTCGGCATCGACCTGCGTCAGATCTGGGCGTTCAGCTATATGCGCCGGGCTTTCTTTCCTGTGCTGGCGCTGGTGGCGCTGGTGGGCTGGTCGCTCACCGGCGTGCATGAAGTGGCGTTGCAGGAGCGCGGAATCTACGAGCGATTCGGCGAGCCGGTGCAAGTCCTTGGCCCAGGCCTGCATGGGGGCCTCCCTTGGCCGTGGGGCAGGGTGCTCACAGTGGAAAATGGTGTCGTGCATGAATTGGCGACCAGCGTTGGCGATAGCAACGCGCTTGTGCAAGCGGAACCGGCCGAAGGAGCGGCGCCGGTCAACGCCAATCGGTTATGGGACGCCACGCATGTGAACGATAAATCCCAAGTCATCGCCAGCCGGCGTGCCGATAAACAAAGCTTCGAGATCGTCAACATGGATGTGCGCTTTGTATATCGCATCGGCCTGACGGATGCCGCAGCACTTGCTGCGACGTACAACAGTGCCGATGTGCCAACGCTGATCCGCAGCACGGCCAGCCGCATCCTCGTGCATGAATTCGCATCGCGCACGCTGGACGGTTTGCTGGGCACGGACCGGGTCAGCCTGGCCGACGAAATCGGCCGTGCGGTGCAGGCTGACTTGCAATCGTTGGACAGCGGCGTTGAGATTCTTGCGACAGTGGTCGAGGCGATCCACCCTCCGGCTGGCGCGGCGAATGCCTATCACGGTGTGCAAGCGGCGCAGATCGGCGCGCAGGCATTGATCGCCCGGGAGCGCGGCGCCGCGGCTGAACAGACCAACCAGGCGCAACTGCAAGCCAGCATCGCCCATGACCAGGCCCAAGCCACGGCGAGGGAAATCAACGCCGCCGCCGAAGCCGCGGGCCTGCGCTTCGATGCCGAACGCCAAGCCTATGCGAAGGCAGGCCACGCCTTCCTCCTTGAGCAGTACTTCAGCCAACTGAGCCATGGCCTGGACAAGGCCAATCTGCTGATTCTCGATCATCGCGTGGGCGGCAGCGGCAACGCGCCGACCCTGGATCTGCGCACTTTCCCGCTGCCGGCGGACCCTGCGTCGCCACGTAACCCTGTCCTGCCAGGAGCTGCCCATTGAGCCAGTCTTCGTCCCACGACCATCACGACCATCACGACCACGGTGGTCACGATCACGGCCATGTTGGTCATCACCACGGGCATCATCACCACGGCGACCCGCAGCAGGCTGGTCCGTTTCCCTGGAGGCGCATGGGCTGGGCAACGCTGTTGGTGGTGTTTGCCATAGCGGCTGCCAGCCTGGTGCAAGTGCGCTCGGGGGAGGCCACCGTTATCACCCGTTTTGGCAACCCGGCGCGAGTGCTGCTGGACCCGGGCCTGGGCTGGCGCTGGCCGGCGCCATTCGAAGCAGCGGTCCCGGTGGATTTGCGGTTACGTACCAGCTCCAGCGGATTGCAGGATGTCGGTACTCGCGATGGGCTGCGAATCATTGTTCAGGCCTATGTCACCTGGCAGGTGCAAGCGGACCCGGAAAATGTGCAGCGTTTCATGCGGGCAGTGCAGAACCAGCCAGACGAAGCCGCACGGCAAATACGCACGTTTGTCGGCTCGGCGCTGGAGACCACGGCCGCCAGTTTCGATTTGGCGAATCTGGTCAATACCGATGCCAGCCAAGTGCGCATCGTTGATTTTGAAACCCAACTGCGTCAACAGATCGAGCAGCAACTGCTGACAACCTATGGTGTGCGGGTCTTGCAAGTGGGCATCGAGCGCCTGACTTTGCCTTCGATAACGCTTACCGCAACCGTGGACCGCATGCGTGCCGAACGAGAAACCATCGCCACGGAGCGCACCGCCATCGGTAAGCGTGAAGCAGCACAAATTCGTTCGGCGGCTGAACGTGACGCGCGAATCATGCAAGCCGACGCCACCGTCAAAGCTGCCGAGATAGAGGCACAATCTCGCGTGGAGGCAGCGCAGATCTATGGAAGGGCCTATGCGGGTTCGCCCCAGCTTTACAATCTGCTTCGCTCGCTGGACACCTTGGAGACCATCGTCAGCCCGGGCACCAAGCTGATTCTGCGCACAGACGCGGCGCCATTCCGGGTGTTGGTGGACGGCCCTCCTTCACTGGAACCCAAGGGCGGGACCCAGCCATGAGTTTGGTTCCACGTGGAACAAACGAGCTGTCCAGTCCATGGATTCAGGCCGGACGCCTGTCGTTCCTTGCGCTTTACGCGGTCACTGTCCTTGCCGCGTTGGCCTGGTTGTTCGCCAACGTGCGGCAGGTCGCTCCGCAGGACCGCGCGATGGTTTTGCACTTTGGCGCACTGGATCGTGTCCAGAACGCGGGACTTTTATGGGCATGGCCTCGTCCCGTGGAACAGGTGATCCTACTGCCGGCGGCGGATCGAGTCCTGGAACGCCGCGTAGAAAATCTGCTCCGCTCGGATGCGGCGCTACAGGCCGATCGAGTGGCCAGCTTCGCTTCGCCAGTGACGGATGCCTTGGCGGGTTCTGGTTATTTATTGACCGGTGACGCCGGCGTGGTGCAGCTGGACGTGCGGGTTTTCTACAAGGTCACCGACCCTTACGCGTTTGTCCTGCAAGGCGAACACGTCTTGCCGGCCCTGGATCGGTTGGCGACCCGCAGTGCCGTGGCTCTTGCCGCAGCCCGGGACCTGGACACGATCCTGGTGGCTCGCCCCGAATTGTTGGGTAGCGATAGCCAGGCCGCGGAGCGTCGGGAGCGCCTTCGTGGCGATCTGGTGCAAGGTATCAACCGGCGACTCGCTGATCTTGCCGCGACAGGGCAGGGGTTGGGAATCGAAGTGGTGCGAGTCGACGTGCAGTCGAGCCTGCCCGGGCCTGCCGTGGGGGCTTTCAACGCAGTGCTGACCGCCAGCCAGCAGGCCGACAAAGCCGTCGCCAGCGCCCGTACCGAGGCGGAAAAACAGACCCAGTCAGCCCGCCAGGAGGCCGACCGGGCCTTGCAGGTGGCCCATGCCCAGGCTGGAGAACGGCTCGCCAAAGCGTCGTCCGACACAGCTTCGGTGTTCGGCTTGGCCAAGACCCAGGGCAGCGATCCGCAGATGCCGTGGCGGCTGTACCGTGAACGCATGCCTGAAATCCTGCGTCGGGCCGGGTCGGTGACCACGGTCGATCCGAAAGACGATTCCCGCTTGATTATCCAAGGAGCCGGGCAATGACCGCTCAAGCCACTGCCGCACCGATGTTGTCTTCTGCCGAACAGCGTGCAGCCGCTCGGCAGCTGACCTTGGCGATGCTCGCACTCGGGCTGCTCGCCTTGGGCCTGGCATGGCGCGGTTGGTCGCCAGGGCAAAACGGTGTCAGCCAGTTGTTGTTGGGTGCTGCCTCGTTGCTGGTAGCGATGCCGGTAATGCGTTCCGCCTGGTACAGCTTGCGGTATCCGAGCTTGCATGGGATCACGGATCAACTCATCGCCTTGGCAATGCTTGGGGCCTGGGCCACCGGCGATCTGCTGACGGCCGCGCTGTTGCCCATCATCATGATCTTCGGTCACGTGCTGGAAGAACGCAGTGTGATCGGCTCCCAGGAAGCCATCCACGCCCTCGGCCAGTTGACCCGCAGCCAAGGTCGCAAAGTGCAGGCCGACGGCTCGGTCATCGAAGTCGATAACGGCACGCTACGACCAGGCGATGTGGTGGAGGTTCGCGCCGGTGACAGGGTGCCTGCCGACGGGCGAGTCTTGTCCGGGCAAGCGAGCCTCGACACCGCGCCCATCACGGGCGAGTCCGTACCCGTGGAGGCGGTCGCGGGGATGGATGTGTTTGGCGGCGCGATCAACCTCGACGGTTTGCTGCGCCTGGAAGTGACGCGCATTGGCGAAGCGTCGACGCTGGGCAAGGTCATTGCCCTGATGCAAAACGCCGAGCGTTCCAAGCCGCCGATTACCCGCTTGCTGGAACGCTACGCCGGTCGTTACCTGGTGCTGGTGTTGCTGCTGGCGGCGGTGACCTGGTTTGTCACGAACGATGCCCAGGCGATGCTCGCGGTCCTGGTGGCGGCGTGTCCCTGCGCCTTGGTGCTGTCAGCGCCGGCAACGGCCATTGCCGGGATTGCGGTGGCTGCACGTCACGGGATCCTGATTCGCAGCTCGGCTTTCTTGGAGGAACTGGCCGACCTGACTTCGCTGGTCATCGACAAGACCGGAACCTTGACCCACGGCACATTGCAACTGCAATCGATACAAGGCGCCTCGGCGGATCGCTCCGAGCTGCTGCCTTTGGCCGCCAGCCTCGGATCGGCCAGCAGTCATCCGGTCAGCCGAGCGCTGGCAGGGCAGGTGGCTGCGCAACATTATCTGCCGCTTAGCGATGTACACGAACGCCAGGGCCTGGGCGTGGTGGCCATGACCGGACGGGGCGAAGCCGCACTTGGTCGTCCCGAGTTGTTCGCCCGGCTGGGAATCGAGACGCCGGCCATTCCCGAGCATGACGGCCCAATCGCCGGCTTGGCCCTCGACGGGCAATTTCTCGCCTGGTTGCTGCTGGCCGACAGCGTCAAACCAGAAGCGCGGGCAGCCATGGCCGAGTTGCGCGAGCTTGGCCTGGGTCGCCAATTGTTGTTGACCGGAGATCGCCAAAGCGTGGCGACTGCGTTGGCGCAGCAGGTTGGTATCAACGATCTGCAAGCGCAGGCTTTGCCGGAAGACAAACTTAAACGGGTCATGGCCGAAATCGGTCACGGGTTCCGGCCGATGGTGGTGGGTGACGGGATCAATGATTCCCTGGCGCTGAAGGCCGGGGTGGTGGGGGTCGCAATGGGTGCCGGCGGGGCGGATATCGCGCTTGCGTCGGCGGATATCGTCCTGATTGGCAGTGATCTGAGGCGCCTTGGAACCTGTGTACGGTTGAGCCGGCAGTGCCGACGTACGTTGCAGGTCAATGTCATCATCGGCCTGGGTTGGACGCTCGCTATCGTTGCCTTCGCCGCATTTGGCTGGCTGGGCGCGGCGGGCGCGATGATCGCCGCGTTGCTGCACAACTTGAGCACCCTGTTGGTGCTGGGAAACGCTGGGCGTCTGCTGCGGTTCCAGGAACCGCTGTTGAGAATCTAACGAGCGAGCTGGAGCGAACTGTTGGCGGCGCCCGCAGTCACTTACGAGAGGGCACTCCTTCGCCAGCAGTCACTGCTAAAACACAGCTGGTAACAGGGCGATAGAAAAAGGCTATAAATTCGATAGCCTGCTATTTTTCTAGCATGGTCTACCCTCATTTCAGACGTCTGAAACAAAGGGGGATTTTTCATGCTCGCTCAACTTCCGCCGGCCTTACAGAATCTGCATCTACCGCTTCGTTTGCGGCTCTGGGATGGCCATGAGTTCACGCTCGGTGCCGATCCCAGCGTCACGATTGTGGTCAAGGACCCTCAAGTGGTCGCGCAATTCACCCACCCCAGCCTGGATGCACTGGGTGCAGCGTTTGTCGAAGGCAAACTCGAGCTTGAAGGCTCTATCAATGAAGTCATTCGTGTATGTGACGAGCTGAGCCAGGCCCTGGTGGACGAAGACGACAGCAACTTGCCGGTGCGTACTGTCCACGACAAGGAAACCGACGCCAAGGCGATCTCTTATCACTACGACCTGTCCAATGCGTTTTATCAGCTCTGGCTCGACAGCGACATGGTGTATTCATGCGCTTATTTCGAGACCGGCAGCGAAACCCTCGAACAAGCGCAACAAGCGAAATTCCGCCATTTGTGCCGCAAGCTGCGCCTGCAACCCGGAGACTATCTGTTGGACGTTGGCTGTGGCTGGGGCGGGTTGGCGCGTTTCGCGGCGCGGGAATTCGGAGCCAAGGTGTTTGGCATTACCCTGAGCAAGGCGCAGCTCGCCCTGGCTCGGGAGCGGGTCAAGGCTGAAGGCCTGGAAGATCAGGTCGAGCTGCAGTTGCTGGACTATCGGGACCTGCCCCAGGACGGACGTTTTGACAAAGTGGTCAGTGTCGGCATGTTCGAACACGTGGGGCACGCCAACCTGGCCCAGTACTGCAAGACGCTGTTCGGTGCCGTCCGTGAAGGCGGCTTGGTGATGAATCACGGTATCACCGCCAAGCACACCGATGGCCGTCCGGTAGGGCGCGGGGCGGGCGAATTCATCGAGAAATACGTGTTTCCCAATGGTGAGTTGCCGCATCTGTCGATGATCTCCGCCGAAATCAGCGAAGCCGGGCTGGAAATCGTCGATGTAGAAAGCCTGCGCATGCACTACGCGCGCACCCTCGATCATTGGAGCGAGCGTTTGGAGGACAACCTCGAAGCTGCGTCAAGGGAAGTGCCGGAGCAGGCCTTGCGAATCTGGCGACTGTATCTGGCGGGCTGCGCCTACGCGTTCGCCAAGGGCTGGATAAACTTGCATCAGATTCTCGCGGTCAAGGCCCATGCCGATGGCAGCCATGAATTGCCTTGGACTCGCGACGACATCTACACGCCTTAAAGAATCGGCGAAATGAGCCGGGCGATTCGCATGCCGATTTTTTGCAGGCGGTGGGTCTCCCGGCTTTCTTGTTTGGCCACTTCGTGGGCTTGGGCAAAATCCTTCTCGAGCATTTGCTCCACTTCGCTGGCAAACGCGATATCAACGGTCAGCAGCATGACTTCGAAATTCAATCGAAACGAACGGTTATCCAGGTTCGCACTGCCGATCGCGCTTATTTCCTGATCGATCAGTACGACTTTCTGGTGCAGGAATCCTGGCTCATAACGAAACACCCGGACGCCGGCCCGCACCGCTTCGAATGCATAGAGGCTGGACGCCGCGTAGACGATTTTGTGATCGGGCCGCGAAGGTAGCAGGATACGCACATCCACGCCGCGCAAGACGGCCAGGCGCAGCGCCGCAAAAACCGCTTCGTCAGGGATGAAGTAGGGCGTGGTGATCCAGATTCGCTCGTTTGCGGCGTGGATCGCTTCGACGAAAAACAATGAGCAGGTTTCCTGCGCGTCCGCCGGACCGCTGGCCAGCAGTTGGCAGAGCACGCCGCCATCCGGATAGGTGTCCGGCAGGATCAATGGCGGCAACGCACGGGCGGCCCAGAACCAGTCTTCCGCAAAGGATTCCTGCATGCTCGCCACCACGGGGCCGCGCACTTCGACGTGGGTGTCGCGCCATGGGGCCAACGGAGGCTTTTCGCCCAGGTATTCGTCGCCCACGTTGTGACCACCGACAAACCCCAGGACGCCATCCACGGCCACGATCTTGCGATGGTTGCGGAAGTTGACCTGGAACCGGTTCAACCAACCGCTGCGGGTGGCAAAGGCTTTCACATGGACGCCGCCGTCGCGCAGTGCCTGGACATAACGGTGGGGCAGGGAGTGACTGCCGATACGGTCATAAAGCAGGTATACCGCCACGCCCTCGGCTGCTTTCTTCAACAGTAACGCGTGCAAGCGTTGGCCGAGACGGTCGTCATGGATGATGAAGAATTGGATCAGAATGGCTTCCCGCGCACTTTCCATGGCCTGGAAAATCGCCTCGAACGTGGCGTGGCCATCCACCAGCAGCCGCACCTGGTTATTCGCCAGGCAAGGCGCGCGTCCGAGCTTCGGCATGGCGCGCAAGGAAGCATAAGCGTGGGACGCGCGGGCTGTGAGCGCCTCTTCGACCCAAGGCCGCCAGTTCAGCTCGGAGATCGCCTTGCGCATCTCTTCGTTGGCCTGTCGTCGCGCCTTGATGTAACCGTCGAAAGTACTGCGGCCAAAAACCAGGTAGGGAATAAGCGTCAGATAAGGGATGAACACCAGTGACAGGGCCCAGGCGATCGAGCCTTGGGCGGTTCGCACGGTGAGTACCGCATGGACCGCGGCGATGGAACCGAGGGTGTGGAGCAGCGCGATCAGGTAACCGAAAACATGCGGGCCGTAATAGTCCATGGGGCAGCCGTGCTCCTGAAGTTTCAATGCTTAACAGACCATGTTACGCAACGAATGTCGCTAATTTATTCACCTGTGCTGGCCTGAACCGAAGCTTGCCGGCAGCGTCTAACGGCCACTTGTCCTCTGGAGTTTTTGCAATGAAAGTTCGCCTGCTGGGTTTGGCCTTGGCCATTGGTTTCTCGGTTCCTGTAGCGGCTCATGCGCAAATGCTTCAACCGGGCCTGTGGGAACTGACGACAAGCAACATGAAGGTTGATAACCAGAATTTGCCTGACCTGCAATTGATCCTTGGCCAGTTGCAGAACCAGATGACGCCCGAGCAGCGAGCGATGCTGGAAAAGCAAGGCATCACCATGGGTGGTAAAGGTATTCGGGTATGCCTGACGCCGGAGCAAGTCCAGACCAACGACATCCCGCTGCAGGATCCGCAGTCAGGGTGCAAGCAGCAGATCACCGAGCGGACCGGCAACCAATGGAAGTTTCGCTTCAGTTGTCCGAAAGCCCAGGGCAGTGGCATCGCGACCTTCCAGAGTGATCGCGAATTCACCACCAAGGTCAATGGCACGTTCAACGCCACGGGCATCCAGCAGAACGGTAGCCTGGATACCCGCGCCGTGTGGCTGGGGCAGGATTGCGGAACGGTCAAGCCGAGGGCTTGATTTCAGGGCTGGCTCAACGCTTCGTACAGGGTGTTGAGGTTGTATTCGAACAGTCCGGTAAACGTGCTCGCGGGCCCGCTGGCGGCGAGGGCGTCGGAGTACAAGGTGCCGCCGATGTGCGCGCCGCTTTCATCGGCAATTTGCTTGAGCAGGCGTGCGTCCTTGATGTTTTCCATGAACACCGCTTTGACTTTGGCCTGGCGGATTTGCGTGATCAAGGCAGCCACTTCGGCAGCCGATGGCTCGCGTTCAGTGGACAAGCCTTGCGGTGCCATGAAATCGATGCCGTAGGCTTGGCCCAGGTAACCGAAGGCGTCGTGAGAAGTGACGATCTTGCGATTGCCGGGTGGCAAAGCGGTGAACTTCGCCTTGGCTTCGGCGAGTAGGGCATGGATCTTTTTCAGGTACGCCTGGCTGTTACGTTCGAAATCGGCCTTGTTGGCCGGGTCGGCTGCTTCCAATGCCTTCGTGATGTTGCCGATGTAGAGCACGGCGTTGGCAAGGTTGTGCCACGCATGCGGGTCTGGGATGGTCTCCCCGTCTTCGTCCAACGAACGTGGAATCACGCCACGGCTGGCACTGATTACCGGCGCGGTGGTTTCGGTGCTGGTGACCAGGCGATCCAGCCACGGCTCGAAGCCCAATCCATTCTTGATGATCACCTTGGCTTTCAGCAGCGCCTTGGCATCGTCTGGGGTGGGCTCGTAGGTGTGTGCGTCGGCGTCGGGACCGACCATGTTGACGATCTGAACGTGTTCGCCGCCGACCTGTTGGGTCATGTCGGCAAGGATGCTGAAGCTGGTGACGACCTGCAGCTTTTCGGCAGCAGGGGAGGACATGGACACCATCAAGCTGAATATCAGGAGCAGGGCGCGCATCGGCAAAACCTCATTGGGATGTGAGCAAAGGCGGGCGGCGCAGCAAGCCATGCACCGGACCGAATACTACGGACAGCAAATAGAGCACGCCCGCCATCAGTACGATGGCCGGTCCGCTGGGCAGCGAGAAGTAGAAGGACAGCAGTAGGCCCAGCCACACTGAAAGGCAGCCGAACAGTGCGGCCAAAGCCATCAGGGTCGGCAGGCGGCGGCTCCAGAACCGCGAAGCCGCGGCAGGCAACATCATCAGGCCCACAACCATCAGTGCTCCGATGGCCTGGAAGCCGATCACCAGGTTCAACACCACAAGTGTCAGGAACACGCCGTGGGCCAACGGACCCAGACGACTGACTGTCCGCAGAAACAAGGGGTCCAGGGTATCGAGCAACAGCGGGCGATAGATCAGCGCCATTGCACCCAGGCTTGCGGCGCAAACCCAGAACATGCCGGTGAGTGTCGGACTGTCTACTGCCAGTGCGGAACCAAATAACAGGTGCAGCAAGTCCAGGCGTTTGCCGGCCATGCCGAGAATCAGTACGCCGGCCGCCAGGGATATGGGATAGATCGCCGCCAGGCTGGCGTCCTCTCGCAGTCCAGTGCGGCGGGTAATCCACGCTGCGAGCCCGGCCATGCTCAGGCCGGCCCCCAGGCCTCCGACGGTCAGGGCAGGCAGGCTCAAGCCGGCGAACCAGAACCCGAGCGCTGCGCCTGGCAGGATGCCGTGAGCCACGGCATCACCGATCAGGCTCATCCGCCGCAGAATCAGAAACACCCCTAGCGGAGCCGTGCTGCACGCCAGTACCAGACCGCCCAACAACGCCCGGCGCATGAACAGGAAATCCAGGAAGGGCTGCCATAGGTGGGTTGCGCTGAGCATCAGGCGACCTGCGTGTACTGAGGCCGTTCGATCAAGTCGACGCTGCGACCCAATGCGCAACCTGTAGGACTGATCAGCAAGGTGTGGGGAACATGCCGATGTACCGCAGCGAGGTCGTGACAGACCACCATTAAGGTCCGACCTTCTCGGTGCCATTGGTGAATATGTTTCCACAACAGCGCCTGGCCCATTTCGTCGAGCGCAGCATGAGGCTCGTCGAGCAGCAGGACGGGTGCCTCGGCCAAGCTCAACCGGGCGAGCAGGGAACGCTGTAGCTCACCACCCGACAGAGCCATCAGCGGGCGATGTTCGAGGCCGCTTAGATTCCAATCGTCCAGGACGGCCTTGAGTCGCTGGTTTCGGGTCGCTGGATTTTGTCGAAGGCCCCATGAGCCTGCTGCAACCAGCTCTTGCAGGCTGATCGGGAAATGCCGGTCCAAGTGTTGTTGCTGGGGCAGGAATGAAACACCGCCGCGCCGAGGCACATTCAATGAGGCTGTTCCCGATAGCGGCTTTTGCAACCCGGCCAGCACTTTTAAAAGGCTGCTTTTTCCGGAGCCGTTGGCGCCGATGATGGCGGTCAGGCTGCCTTCAGGTCGTTCCATGTCCAGCGGGGGCGTGAGCGGTTGACCCGGCGCACCCCATCTCAAGGCTTGGCAACGAATCATGAGGCCTCCCGGACCCAGTGACTCTGGGCGACGGCATCGTGGGCATGGAGGCTTTCAGCGTGAACCACCCGCACGTCAAATGAGGAGATCCAGGGCATCTTTTGCAACGCGACGTTCAATCGACGCGCAGCGTCTTCACAGAACATCAGGTTCTGGCCGTTGGCCAAGGCAAAGGCTTGTTCGTCCGCACGCTTCACGGCGGTTTGTACAGCGGTGCCCAGGGCAGCCTCGGCCTCGTTGATCAGCGCCAGCCATGGTAATTCACGGATATCGGTGTTCAGCCGCACTTTCAAGGTGGCGAGGCTGCGTTGGCTATGAGGGGTAGCGACGATGCCTTTTGATGTGCCCAGCCAAGCGAGCACGTCGGCATGCTCGAGCGCTTTGTTTGCAAAATCCTCGATGAATTGTTGCTGAATGAGCTGACGCGCAAGCGCTGCCGAGCAGGGACAGGTGGATGAATACGGAACCTGAATCTCAAGTTCCACATGGAACATCGAATCGTCCAAATGAGCGTCCACCTTGGTGGGGTACAGTTTCCACCCAGCAAGAGGGCTGATCAAGGCGGAGCGTTTGTACATGAGATCCGTCTTCAGGCTAAGCGAGGCGCGCCGGGACAATCCCCCATGGCTATCAAGGAAGCTCTGTAAAATCTGTCGTAAAAGAGACGGCGAAAGTAGGGAGTTTTCGAGCGGCTCCAGCGCCCGATACAAGCGTGACATATGGATGCCACGAGCTTCGCCATCATCGAGGCTGACGCCCGCGTCAGCAGTTGCGCTCAAGCGTTGACCGTCAATCAACAGCGGTACAGCAATGCCGCACATGCCGACCCAATCCAGCGGCAAGTTCTGGCGAGATGCCTGTGCCGCGACGTCTGGCAGAGTTAACGCATTCATCTTGAAGGTCCAGAAGAGGTTCGCTTTAATGTTATAATATAACTATAAAAGCGACGAGGCCTTTTTCATGAATGCTTTTTCATGGGCAGCGTTCCACGTGAAACATCAGCGTTTCGGTCGCTCGCACCCGCTCATACGGCCGCATACAAACCGGCCACCGCCCCCGCCGGAGCTGGAAAAGCGATTGATAGTGGTCCAACCCACGCGCCGGCTATATCCAACCCAGGCTTCGCCATCAGAAGCAAACCCGGTGAAAAACGTCAGCTGACCATAACGGCTATTTGTCTGGGACCAATAGCGCCGTCCGGTAGCCTCAAAACCTCGTAAATAAAAGGTATTTCCTGCCGTGAAAACGCTGTAGGCATTGCCTTGCGCATCGACGCACGCGAGCAGATTGGCGCTGCGCGTGCAACTGGCCGGCGTGGGAGGGTGAGCCGAAGCACCCGCTGAAAATAGCAATAACAGTCCTATCGGCAAAAGGTTCGAAAAGCTCGGCATACGGTGTCGGCCATGGAAATCGTTTGGTCAGATTGCACTGTTATACTATAACATGTATATCGACCACCTTTCATCGAACCAATGCCTGAAGACTCCCCGTGAATAACGGCGTCCCAACGAGGATCCTCTGATGACCAAGCGTCTCCCTGTGACCGTGCTTTCCGGATTTCTCGGTGCCGGAAAAAGTACCCTGCTTAATCACGTCCTGCGCAATCGGGATGACCTTCGCGTTGCCGTCATCGTCAACGATATGAGCGAGATCAACATCGATGGAAGCGAAGTCCAGCGAGACGTCAGCTTGAGCCGGTCGGAAGAGAAACTGGTGGAAATGAGCAACGGATGCATTTGTTGCACGTTGCGTGAGGACTTGCTTGAAGAAGTCGGGCAACTTGCCCGGGAAGGGCGCTTCGATTATTTGCTGATCGAATCCACAGGCATCTCCGAGCCGTTGCCAGTGGCCGAAACCTTCACGTTTCGTGACGAGGAGGGCCGAAGCCTGGCCGATGTGGCGCGGCTCGACACCATGGTGACGGTGGTCGATGGGGTGAATTTCCTGCTGGATTATCAGGCCGCGCAAAGCCTGGCGTCACGGGGGGAAACTCTGGGCGAGGACGATGAGCGCTCGATCACCGACCTGCTGATCGAACAGATCGAGTTTGCCGACGTGATTCTGATCAGCAAGATCGACCTGATCAGCCAACACGAGCGGGAAGAGTTGACCGCGATTCTGCAGCGTCTCAACGCCCAGGCGCAGATCATTCCAATGGTCATGGGTCAGGTACCGCTGGGCCGTATTCTCGACACCGGCCTTTTCGACTTTGAGCGCGCCGCCCAGGCGCCTGGCTGGCTACAGGAACTGCGTGGTGAGCATGTACCTGAAACAGAGGAATATGGCATTGCCTCGACCGCCTACCGGGCACGTCGGCCGTTTCATCCCCAGCGTTTCTTCAACTTCATCGACCGTCCGTGGCCAAATGGCAAGCTCCTGCGCTCCAAGGGGTTCTTCTGGTTGGCCAGCAAACCTGAGGAGGCGGGGAGCTGGTCCCAGGCCGGCGGCCTGATGCGCCACGGATTTGCCGGGCGCTGGTGGCGGTTCGTACCAGAAAACCAATGGCCGCAGGACCAAGAGAGCACCGCGGCCATCATGAAGAACTGGTCCGTGGCCACCGGCGATTGCCGTCAGGAGCTGGTGTTTATTGGCCAGGACATCGACTTTGGTCAACTCACCGCCGAATTGGACGCCTGCCTGCTCACCGACGAGGAATTGGCCCTTGGTGTCGAAAGTTGGCGGCTATTGTCCGATCCATTCGGCCCATGGCATGAAGAGGCGGCAGTGTGATGCTGGCGCCGAGTCTGAAAAGGGCATTGCAGGTACAGCAGGCCCAAGGCGATACACCGGAGATACTCACGAAGATCCTGGACGACGGCACCAACCTGGCGGTCTGGCAACGTCAGCTTCCCGCGCACATCGGCGATTTCGCGGCACTGGTACTAGCGTTGGACCAGCCATTGACCGAATCACGGGTGCTCGACTTGCCGGATGATGACGCCCAGCCAGCGCTGCGAGGCCTGGCTGCAGGCTTCAGCGACCTGCACGGCTATGAAGGCTTTATCGCCGACGTCTCTTGGCTGGTTTGCGCATTTGCTTGCCTGTTGGGGGCGCAACGGGTCGGTCTGCGTCTTCGCACGTTGGACAAGGCCATGTGCCCGCGCTTTCACGTTGATCACGTACCGGTGCGGCTGCTGACCACCTATGGCGGCGTCGGCAGCCAGTGGCTCAAGGAGGGCGTCATGGATCGCCAGCGCCTGGGGCAACCTGAGGCCGAACCGGTGGATCCACAAGTGATCGAGCAGTTCTGTTGCGGTGATGTCGGCTTGCTTAAAGGCGAGAAATGGCACGGCAACGAGGGGTTTGGCCTGATCCACCGCTCACCGGAACCCGCCCCGTAAGAGCGTCGCCTGATTCTCACGCTGGACTGGTTGGCTTAAGGCTTGAGCCAGGTGCCCTGGCTTTGCCCTTCGCAAAATGGCTGCAGGTAAGCGGCATCGGTCGCCACGCCGTAGTAGTGAATATCCTGGCGGTAAGGCATATTGGCGACCTGAGCGTTGCGGCAAACGCCGAACGCGCCGCCGGGGCACTGATCGACGTATTGCACCTCGACCTTCTGGCCGGCCAGGTTTGGCTGGCAGAAGCCATCGGCAAACAGCTTCTGCGGAATGTTGCGGTTCTGCTGGCAGACTTTCACATCGAGCCGCTCCGCCTGGCTGTGAACCACGCAAGCCTGGGCCAGTACCTGGTTCGACGTCAGCGCCAGTAACAACCAGCCGATCATTCGCATGTTCACCTCCATCGAAAGCCGTCGATTATGTTGCAGCACATCCCCACTCATGTCATAGCCGGCTCTTTGGGCGCCGGCAAGACCAGCCTGATCAGGCATCTTCTGGCCCAGCGCCCGGCCAGCGAGCGCTGGGCGGTGCTGATCAACGAGTTCGGTCAGATCGGCCTGGATGCCGCGTTACTGACCCAGGCTGGCGATGGTATCGCACTGGGCGAAGTGGCCGGCGGTTGTTTGTGCTGCGTCAACGGCGCGCCGTTTCAGATCGGTCTTGGGCGTCTACTGCGCAAGGCTCGGCCGGATCGGCTGTTTATCGAACCCTCGGGCCTCGGCCATCCGGTGCAGTTGGTGCGGCAGCTGAACGAAGCACCCTGGCTTGGTGTACTGGCGGTGCAACCCTGCGTGCTGGTGTTGGATGCCCAGGCGATGGCGGACGGCAAGCCGTTGCCCGATGCGCAGCGACAAACCCTGGCGGATGCCGGACTGCTGGTACTGAACAAATCCGAGACCCTTACGCAAGCCGACCGGGAACGGCTGGCGATGCAACTGCCAGGACGGACGCTGTACTGGACGCAGCACGCAGCGTTGCCGATCGACCAATTGCCTGGCCTGGCGGCTCGGGGCAGCGAGGCTGTGGATAACTTGAGCCTGCCCAAAAGCCTGGGTCGAATGGCGGCCATATGGACCGACCCGGCGGTGCCGATCCGCCTGTATCAGCAGCAGGAGGGCGGCTGGAGTATCGGCTGGCGCTGGCACCCCAGCCAGCAATTCGACACAGCGGCGCTTACGCATTGGCTAACAGATCATCACTGGAAGCGCGCGAAGATGGTTATCCACAGTGCCGACGGTTGGGTTTCCGCCAATGCATTGGAAGCGGCGGCACTGCAATGGCAAGCCAGTGAATGGCGCGAAGACTCGCGGATCGAGCTGATATTCGACCAGCCGCAAGACATTGATCGCCTGCAAACGGGTCTGTTGATTGCTCGGTGCACCTGAATCAGCTTTGCTTCAAGGCTTCCATTTGTTGTGCTCCTGACGCCACTGGCTCAGTTCGATGACTTCAGCCCTGGGCCGGGTCTGCTCCGGCTCAACTGGCGTGGGCGGGGCCTCTTCGAAGGGCATCGGGTAGGGAGCCAGTTCGATATGCGCGCTGTGGGCACCGAACTGAGTGATGGTGCCGGTATGACGGGTCTCGCCCGTCACTGTGAATTCGAAATTATAGATACGTGCCAGGCGCCGCCGTCCGTTGGCGTCCTTGACGAATCCGATCTTTCGCAGCGCCACGTTGCCGTCCAGCAGCTCGATCTTCAGGTTGGCGCAATGTTGCATGACCCTCGCCAAGGCTCGTTCGCGCAAGCCATGGTTGTGCCACAGCCAGGCGCCGCCGGTAGCCAGCAGCATCAGCACGAAAATGTTTCCAAGGGTCAGCATGAACGAAGAGCTCCAACAAGTTGCCGTCAGCTTAACTGTGTCGCCGGTCTGTCGTACAGGCTGCGTTTAGTCGCATACTGCGCGGCTTGAATTTCAATCGTTTTACGGACATTTCCCGCATGAAACGCACGCCCCATCTGCTTGCCATACAGTCCCACGTGATATTCGGCCATGCCGGCAACAGCGCCGCCGTGTTTGCGATGCAGCGGGTCGGCGTAAACGTGTGGCCGCTCAACACCGTGCAGTTTTCCAATCACACCCAATACGGGCAGTGGGCCGGTGAAGTGCTCCCGCCGGACCAGATACCGCTGTTGGTAGAGGGTATCGCGGCCATTGGCGAGCTGGGCAATTGCGACGCGGTGCTGTCCGGTTATCTGGGTAGCGCAGCCCAGGGACAGGCGATCCTGTCGGGTGTGGCGCGCATCAAGCGTTGTAATCCCAAGGCGTTGTATCTGTGCGACCCGGTCATGGGGCATGCGGAGAAGGGTTGCATTGTCGCGCCCGAGGTGGGCAGGTTCCTGCTGGAAGAGGCCGCTGCCGTGGCTGACATCATGTGTCCTAACCAGCTGGAGCTGGACAGTTTTTCCGGCCGCAAGGCGCAATCACTACTCGACTGCCTGGCGATGGCCCGTGCGCTGTTGGCCCGTGGCCCGAAAGTCGTGCTGGTCAAGCACCTGGCTTATCCCGGCAAGCCCGAAGACAGCTTCGAGATGCTGTTGGTCACGGCTGAAGGCAGCTGGCACTTGCGCCGTCCATTGCTGGCGTTCCCCCGCCAACCGGTCGGAGTCGGCGACCTGACGTCGGGGCTGTTCCTGGCGCGGATACTGTTGGGAGACAGCCTGTCGGCAGCCTTTGAATTCACCGCTGCGGCCGTGCATGAGGTGCTGTTGGAAACCCAGGCGTGTGCAAGCTACGAATTGCAGCTGGTCCGCGCCCAGGACCGTATTGCCCATCCGCGCGTGCGATTCGAGGCCATGCCGATCAGCCTTTGATCGCTGTGGGAGCGAGCTCGATCCCACCTTGATTTCGGCGGCGGGTTACGGCCCGTCCGCCTTGATTTCCTGATAACGCCTCTCCAGTTCCTGGCGAATCTGGCGACGTTGCTGCGCTTGTTCGTAGCGGCGCTTCTCTTCGCTGTTCTGCGGTTGCAGCGGCGGGACGGGCGCGGGCTTGCGCTGGTCATCCACCGCTACCATGGTGAAGAAGCAGCTATTGGTATGGCGAACCGAGCGCTCACGAATGTTCTCGGTCACGACTTTGATGCCCACTTCCATCGAGGTATTGCCGGTGTAGTTCACCGACGCCAGGAAGGTAACCAACTCGCCGACATGAATCGGCTCGCGAAAAATCACCTGGTCTACCGACAATGTCACCACGTATCGGCCGGCATAGCGGCTGGCACAAGCGTAGGCCACCTCATCCAGGTACTTGAGCAAGGTGCCGCCATGGACATTGCCAGAGAAGTTGGCCATATCGGGGGTCATCAACACCGTCATCGACAGCTGGGCGTTTCCGGGTTCCATAACGTTCTCACGGTTCAAGGCAGCAGATTCGAGGGCGCGCCTCTGCGGGCGCTGGAATGTGGTTAGCGGGTTCAAACCACTCATATCGGGACGCTGCGCCACGACTTGCCGTCACGCTTGGGTGGATCTGTTTCCATATATTGCACCGTCTTTTCGTAAGAAGTCCCGGTGTTAACCTGCAAAAAACCCGTCATGCCGGGTATTCCTACAAAAGAAACGGACGTACCCGACTTCACCTGGAGTCGTTTCGACAAGGAGCCCCACAATGCACGCCATCAGTTTCATTCAAGACCTGGCGATCATATTGCTGGCGGCCGGGTTGGTCACCGTACTGTTCCATCGTTTCAAGCAACCGGTGGTGCTGGGCTACATTGTCGCCGGCTTTATCATCGGCCCGCATACGCCGCCGTTCGGCTTCATTCACGATGAAGAAACGATCAAGACCCTGGCCGAGCTCGGCGTGATCTTCCTCATGTTCTCCCTGGGCCTGGAGTTCAGCCTGCGCAAACTGTTCAAGGTGGGAGCCACGGCGTTTATCGCTGCGTTCCTAGAGATCGTATTGATGATATGGATCGGCTATGAAATTGGTCGCTGGTTCGACTGGAGCGCCATGGACTCGCTGTTTCTCGGCGCGATCCTCGCGATTTCCTCAACCACGATTATTGTCAAAGCCTTGAATGACCTGAAGATGAAAAACGAGCGCTTTGCGCAGTTGATCTTCGGGGTATTGATCGTCGAGGACATCCTCGGCATCGGTATCATCGCTTTACTGTCGAGCATCGCTGTCAGCGGCACCGTAAGCTCCAGCGAGGTGTTTTCCACGGTCGGCAAGCTGTCGCTGTTCATGATCGTGGCGTTGGTCGTCGGCATCCTGCTGGTGCCGCGATTGCTGGCGTACGTGGCGAAGTTCGACAGCAACGAGATGTTGTTGATTACCGTACTGGGGCTTTGTTTCGGCTTCTGCCTGCTGGTGGTAAAGCTGGAATACAGCATGGTGCTTGGGGCGTTCCTGATCGGTGCAATCATGGCCGAGTCTCGACAATTGCTGAAGATCGAGCGATTGGTGGAGCCTGTGCGCGATCTGTTCAGCGCGATATTTTTCGTGGCTATCGGGCTGATGCTCGATCCGGCCATTGTGCTTCAATATGCGTGGCCGATCGCAGTCATTACCTGCGCGGTGGTATTGGGCAAGATATTTTCTTGTGGTCTCGGCGCCTTTATCGCCGGAAATGATGGACGCACCTCTCTACGAGTCGGGATGGGGCTTTCACAGATTGGCGAATTTTCTTTCATTATCGCTTCGTTGGGGATGACCCTGCAGGTGACCAGCGATTTCCTTTATCCGGTCGCTGTGGCTGTCTCGGTGCTCACGACATTGTCGACCCCTTATCTGATTCGGGCCGCTGATCCGCTGTCGGTCAGATTGGCGTCGGCAATGCCGCAGCGATTGACGCGCGTGCTGGGCATGTATGGAGAATGGTTGCGCAGCATCCAGCCACAGGGTGAGGGAGCCATGCTGGCTTCCATCATCAGGCGCATCATGCTGCAGGTGGGTGTCAACCTGGCATTGGTGATCGCGATTTTTGTCTCGGGGGGGTATTTTGCCGAACGAGTGTCTGCCTATCTGCAAGACTGGATCAGCGATCCGAGCTGGCAGAAAGCGTTGATCTGGGGCGGCTCGCTGTTCCTGTCGCTACCGTTCCTGATCGCGGCGTACCGCAAGCTCAAGGCGTTGTCGATGCTGCTGGCGGAAATGGGTGTAAAGCCGGAGATGGCCGGCCGCCACACCCAGCGCGTGCGTCGCGTGATCGCCGAAGTGATTCCGCTCCTTTCGCTGCTGGTGATTTTCCTGCTGCTGGCAGCCTTGTCAGCCAGTATCTTGCCGACCAACAAGCTGCTGGTATGGATCGCAGTGGTCGCGATTGCCTTGGCGGCCCTGCTTTGGCGCTGGTTTGTCCGCCTGCATACACGAATGCAGGTGGCCTTGCTCGAAACGCTGGACAATCACAAGGGATCGTCCGGGCATTGATCAGCGCCGGACGCTAGAGCATCAACTTTCCAACCAGACATCCCTTGCCCAGTGCCATACCGATTCCCACGTTTCCTCGGCGATCAGCTCCTCTTCTGCCTGCCATAGCACTACCGTGCCGTCTTCCTCGACACAGTAGTAGTCATCGCCGTCCTGGCAGATCGGAATCAGGCTTCGATCAACACCGGCATCCCAGGCATTGGCGGCCACATCCGGCAGGTAGGTATGGGACTGCGGATCGGTAACGGTCACCGGCTCCAGGCTGCCGTAGACGACATCGCTGACGGTGAGCAAAAACTCCCGGAACACGAACGGAATATCGATGAACAGCTGCTCTTCGATTTCCACCAGCAAGTCTTCGTCGGGCAATTCCAATGGAACCGGTACGGGTTCGTTGGCTTCGCGTAATTGTTCGATGATTTCTTCCACGTCCGGGATCCTCTTTCTCGATGGCGCGGTTTTATAGGGCGGTTTATACAGTAGCCCGCTGTAGATGCAACCGCGAAATAGAAAACCCCGGCAAGTGCCGGGGTTCTTTTATTTCAACCTGCGAAACGCGCAAAGGTTCAACCGTTCTGGCGGATACCTGCGACCAGCCAAGGCTGGTTTTCGCCTTGGGCACGTTCCATGTTCCAGCTTTCGCTGAACGCTTCACCTTGGTCGAAGCGAGAGTCTTTCGACACGCCGACGAAGGTCAGGGTGGCGATAGTCTTGTCGGCGCGATCGTCGACGCCTTCGAGTTGTATCTGGAGGTTGTCGATGTAGGTGGACTGATAGCCATCACCCAACTCGGCCCGCTCGCGCTTGAGGAACTCCAGCAATTGCGGGGTGACGAACTCGGCGATCTTGTCCATTTCGTTTGCGTCCCAATGCTGCTGCAGGGACATGAAATGGCTGCGTGCCGCTTCGATGAAGCGTTCTTCGTTGAACCAGGCAGGTGCGTTGATCACCGGGCGCGCCACTGGAGCAGCCGCGCCACCGAAGATCGAGCCACCGGCAGGTTGTTGGTTGAACACTTCACGCTGCATCGGCGCATGGCCGGCCGGAGCGAATTGCTCCTGCTGCTTGCGACGACGGGCTGCGATGAAACGGAAGACCAGGAAGGCAATGACCGCCATGATCAGGATGTCGAAGATCTGCATGCCCTGGAAGCCGTCGCCCATGAACATGGAAGCGAGCAAACCACCGGCCGCGATACCGGCCAGGGGGCCGAGCCAGCGCGAAGCGCCGCTGGCCTTGGTGGCCGCGCCAGCAGCACCTGCCGCGCCCGCGGTGGCGGCAGTGGACCCGGCGGCAGACGTCGGCGCCATCTGGCTGGTCTGATGAGTCGGGGCTGCGCCCGAACTTTTACCACCGCCAAAACGCTTGGCGGCATTGGCGTCGATGGCCATCGTCAGGCCGATGCACAACGCCATGGCGATGCTAAGAAAACGTTTCATATAAAGGCATTCCCATTTGTGGATAGCACGCGCGCCATGTTGCACAGGTGAACTGTTGCTGGCTAGCAGCAGAGTGTTTCGGGCTTTTGCGTGACAGCCAAGGTTCAGGTTCGGCTCGCGCAAGGAGCCTTGTTCGCTTTGGGCTGTAGGAAAGGTGAACAAGTTCTATCGAAAATATTTAATGTTTCCAGAGTGATTGTGGGAGCGAGCAAGCTCGCTCCTACAAAGGGGATTACCGAGGCTTTTAGATCGCTTCCAACTTGGCATACCCCAGCATCAGCCATTTGCTGCCTTCGCTGAAGTTGACTTGGACCCGAGCCTGGGCACCGGCGCCTTCGAAGTTGAGAATCACGCCTTCGCCGAATACCGAATGTCGGACGGCCTGGCCCAGGCTGAATCCGGTTTCCGGGATGTCGCTGCCGCCAAACAGGCTGCTGGTGCCTTGTTGCTGACTGCCGCCGAACGGTCGACTGACACTGTTGGAAAGACGCACTTCCTGGATCAGACCCTTCGGCACTTCACGTACGAATCGCGACACTTTGTTGTAGGTCTCGCTGCCATACAAACGACGGGTTTCAGCGTAGGTCATCACCAGGTTCTGCATGGCACGCGTGATGCCGACATAAGCCAGGCGCCGTTCCTCTTCCAGGCGTCCGGGCTCTTCCAGGCTCATCTTGTGGGGAAACAGACCTTCTTCCATACCCACCAGGAAGACGTAGGGGAATTCCAGGCCCTTGGCGCTATGCAGGGTCATGAGCTGAATACTGTCTTCATGCTCGTCCGCCTGGGTGTCGCCGGCCTCCAGGGAGGCGTGGCCGAGGAAGGCCGACAACGGCGACAGGTCTTCATCTTCTTCGGTGTTTTCGAAGTTGCGCGCAGCGCTGACCAGTTCCTCAAGGTTTTCCACCCGGGCCTGGCCTTTCTCGCCTTTTTCAGCTTCATGGTAGGCAATCAGGCCGGACTGCTCGATGACGGTCTGGGTCATCAAGTGAAGGGGCATTTCCCCGCATTTGGCGGCCAGGTCTTCTATCAGGTCCATGAAAGCCTTCAGGGCGCCGGCGGCACGGCCGGTGACGCCTTTGTTGTCCACCAGCTGGCGCATGGCTTCCCACATCGACACATGGCTGTGACGGGCATGGTCGCGAATCGCCTCGACGGTTTTCTCGCCGATGCCCCGCGTCGGCACATTGATTACCCGCTCCAGGGCCGCGTCGTTGCCTCGTCCTTCGATCAGGCGCAGGTAGGCCATGGCGTTCTTGATTTCGGCGCGTTCAAAGAAGCGCTGGCCGCCATAGATACGGTAAGGGATCCGTTCGCGAAGCAAGGCCTCTTCAAGCACTCGCGACTGGGCGTTGGAGCGATAAAGGATGGCGATGTCGCTGCGGGCCAGGCCGGTTTTCAACGCGCTCTCGATGGTTTCCACCACATAGCGGGCCTCGTCGTGTTCGTTGAATGCGGCGTAGAGATTGATCGCCTCGCCTTCGTTGCCCTCGGTCCACAACTCCTTGCCCAGGCGACCGGTGTTGTTGGCGATCAGGGCGTTGGCGGCCTTGAGGATGCCAGCGGTGGAGCGGTAGTTCTGTTCCAGGCGAATCACCTCGGCGTCGGGAAAGTCCGCCGAGTATTGGTGGATGTTCTCGATCTTGGCGCCACGCCAGCCGTAGATCGACTGGTCGTCGTCGCCCACGACCATCAGGCTGTCGCCGCCCTTGGCGAGCAAGCGCAACCACGCGTATTGAACGGCGTTGGTGTCTTGAAATTCGTCCACCAGGACATGCCGGAAGCGCCTCTGGTAATGCTCCAGCAGCCCCGGGTGGTCACGCCACAGGTCCAGCGCCCGCAGCAACAGTTCCGAGAAGTCGATAACCCCCGCACGCTGGCAGGCCGCCTCGTAGGCTTCGTAGATGCTGCGCATGGTTGCCAGGAACAGGTCACCGCTGGCCTGGATATGCTGCGGGCGCAGGCCTTCGTCCTTCTGACCATTGATGAACCACTGAGCCTGGCGGGCGGGCCAGCGTTGTTCGTCCAACCCAAGTTCGCGAATCACGCGCTTGACCAACCGTTGTTGATCGTCGCTGTCCAGGATCTGGAAGGTCTGGCTCAGGCCGGCTTCCTGCCAATGGGCGCGCAACAGGCGATGGGCCAGGCCGTGGAACGTACCGACCCACATGCCAGCCGGGTTGATGCCCATCAACTGTTCGATGCGATGGCGCATCTCGGCGGCAGCCTTGTTGGTAAAGGTGACCGACAGGATCGAATGGGGCGAGGCGTTCTCGACCTGGATCAACCAGGCGATACGGTGCACCAGCACTCGGGTCTTGCCGGAGCCGGCACCGGCCAGGACCAATTGACGGCCCACGGAGGCAGCAACTGCCTGGCGTTGGGCATCGTTTAGGGAGTTCAGCAGAAGGGAGAGATCATCGCGCATCGAGGCATTCTAGGGTGCGGCGCCACCTCGGGCAAACCGAGCTTTGCATTGGCCGACAAAACACCGCCTGCGGACGACCGGTCAGTCAGCGCCCGTAAGCATCGGCGGGGCTCGGTTACGGTGGCCGGCGCGCAATTGGATCCGCGTTTTTTCAGTATTTTTATGAACCAGGGCAGTGTGGGATGGCCTTTGGCTTGTGTATGCTCGGTGATCGTTTCGGGCTCACCATGCTCCCCTGAATAAGAACAAGAACAACATTTATGACCTTCAATTCCGATCTGGCAGGCCCGCGTGTAGAGCCGCGGATTATCTGCAAGCAGTACGCCACGGAAATGGCGGTCGAACGCACCAGGTTGTTGTACCAGGGCTCGCTGCTGCCCACATTGTTCATGCTGATCAACGGTCTGGTCTGCGCGGCGCTGCTGTGGGAGCCTCAGCGCTATTTCCTGGTCAGCGTGTGGCTGGTCTGGTTACTGTCGCTGGTCGCGCTGCGGGTGATCCAGGTGGCCGCTTTCGATTCGGCGATACCAAGCCGCCAGGCCCACCCGGTCTGGTTGCGCATGTTTCTTCTGGGCTCGGCCATGACCGGCCTGACGCTGGCCGGTGCGGGCATCGCCCTGGTGCCGGCGGACAGTTTCCAGCAACAGGCTTGGGTGTTCGGCCTGATCGGCGCCGCGACCCTCTCTGCCAGTGTCGCTTACGCCGTGAGTCTACCGGCGTTCCTGTCCTTTACCTTGCCCTGTCTTTTGCCGGCTATCGCTTATCTTTTCTGGGGGCCGGACGAGCATCAACGTGGCTGGGGTTGGCTCGGGCTGGTGGTGCTGGTCTCGCTGAGCGTGGTGGCCTGGCAGGTCAACCGGCTGATACAGAACGGGATGTTGCGACGGTTCCAGAACCAGGCGTTGATCGAGCATTTGCAGCAGGCACAAAGCCGCGGCGCGCAGCTCAACGAGGCGTTGGCCCGGGAGGTCGAACAGCGTCGCTCCGCCGAGGCCCAATTGCGCACGGCGCAGGTTGGCCTGGAGGCGCGGGTAGCGCAGCGCAGCCTCGAACTGGAGGCGGCCAGCCAGGCCCTGGTCAAGAGTGAAGCGCGCCTGGCGTTGGCCCTCAAGGCCAGTGAGCTGGGGTTGTGGGACTGGAACCTGCAGACCGACGAGGTTCATCACACCCAGCTCAAGGAGCTGTTTGGCCTGGAACCCGAATACATCACGGCCATGCTCAGTCATCTCACCCCGCGCCTGCATCCCCAAGACCTTCCGGCGCTCAAGCGTGCCCTTGTCGAACATCTGAAGGGCCGCAGCGAGGATTACCAGATCGAATACCGCGTGCGCCACGGCGACGGCCATTGGGTCTGGATCGAAGACCGCGGCCGGGCCGTGGAGCGCAGCGCGAATGGGCGGGTACTGCGCATGGTCGGTACGCGCCGCAACATCAGCGTCAGCAAGGAGCTGGAACAGCAGCGCCAACTGGCCGCCACGGTGTTCGAGGCCGCCAGTGAGGGCATCGTGATTTTGGATCCTAATTACGCGCTGCTTGCCGCCAACCAGGCGTTTACGCGAGTGACCGGCTTCGATATCGCGGACATGCTGGGGCGCAATGTGGTTGATCTGCCTTGCAGTCGCGACGCGCGTCGGCACTATCCGGTGATTCGCCAAGCGCTCAAGCAGCACGGCACCTGGCAAGGCGAGCTGGTTGAGGCGCGCGCCAACGGCGAGCTCTACCCACAGTGGCTCCAGTTGAATGTCGTGCGGGACTCGCGGGGAAATATCAGCCATATAGTCGGTTTCTTCGCCGATCTTTCGGCGCGGCGCGAATCCGAAGAGCGGATGCGCTATCTGACCCATTATGACGAGCTGACCGGGCTGGCGAACCGCTCGCTGTTCCGTGAGCGCTTGAACGAAGCCCATCAGCGGGTGCGCCAGGGAGGACGGCGTAGCCTGGCCTTGCTGCACATCAACCTCGACCGTTTCAAACTGCTCAACGACAGCCTCGGCCATGACATCGCCGACCAGCTTTTGCAGAAAATGGCTCGGCGCCTGATCAACGCATTGCCCGAAGCCGACACCATCGCCCGGCTGTCCGGCGATGAGTTTGCGGTACTGTTCGACGCCTACGGCAATCTTTCGAGCCTGGCGCGAGTGGCGACCCGACTGGCCACCAAGCTTCGCGTGCCGGTGACGATCGATGGTCACGAACTGGTGGTCAGCGCCTCCATAGGCATCAGCCTGCTGCCGGATAACGCGCGGGAAATTTCCACCCTGGTCAGCCAGGCCAACATGGCCATGCAACACGCCAAGCACTTGGGCGGGAATAATTTCCAGTTCTACACCGACAGCCTGCAAGCCAGCACGCTGGAGCGTCTGCAGTTGGAGAACCAGTTGCGCAAGGCGTTGGAAGAACAACAACTGAAAGTGTTCTACCAACCCAAGCTATGCTTGGCGACCGGGCGTCTGAATGCCGCCGAAGCGTTGGTGCGCTGGGAGCATCCGAGCATGGGCCAGATTCCACCCGGGGAGTTTATCGGTCTCGCCGAAGAAACCGGGCTGATCGGTCCGATCGGCGAGTTCGTGCTGCGCCAGGCTTGTTGGCAGGCGTGTGAATGGCAGCGCCAGGGGCTGGAGTCCATTCGTGTCTCGGTCAACCTTTCGGTGCATCAGTTGCGCCAGGGCAAGTTGGTCAGCCTGGTGCGCCAAGTGCTCGAAGAAACCGGCCTGGCTCCGCATTATTTGGAGCTGGAACTCACGGAGAGCCAGTTGCTCGACAGCGTCGAGCACATCATCGCTACGTTCCAACAGCTGCGGGATCTGGGAGTCAAGCTGGCCATCGATGACTTTGGCACCGGTTATTCGTCCCTGAGCTACCTCAAGCGCATCCCGGTGGATTACGTGAAGATCGACCAGGCCTTCGTTCGTGGGCTGGAGGAGGGGGGCGAGGACGCGGCCATCACCCGCGCGATCATTGCCATGGCCCACGGACTGTCGCTCAAGGTTGTGGCCGAAGGTGTCGAGCGGGAGGGACAGCTTGAGTTCCTGAAGAATGAGCACTGCGACGAAGTCCAGGGTTATCTCATCAGTCGACCGGTTGGAGCCGAAGGCCTCGCCCGTCTGCTGCGGGAGCAGGGATAGGATTGGACTTGGCGTGCGCCGAGCCTGCGAGACGGCTACAAGGAGCGTCGCCCGCCAAAACAAGGGGCAACAAGGTCAATTCAGTTACGTATTGGACAGGCGAAGAGCCGATTCTTGTAGTATAACTACAAGCCTGCTACATCCCGGCACCTGCCCATAACAAGAGTCCAGCCCCTTGAACCTGTTGCAACACATTGCCCAGTCACGCCACTTGCTGCGCAAATCGGAGCTGAAAGTCGCCGATCATGTACTGCTTGATCCCGCGGCCGTGATGCACAGTTCCATGGCCGATCTTGCCCACAGCGTTGGCATCAGCGAACCAACCATCGTGCGTTTTTGCCGGGCTATCGGTTGCTCGGGTTTCCAGGACTTGAAGCTCAAATTGGCGCAAAGCCTGGCGGCCGGTGCCAGTTTCGGGCAGTTCGCTATTCATGAAGACGATTCGGTCGCCGACTATAGTCTGAAAATTTTCGACACGACGCTGCACACCCTGATGGAGGTCCGCGAGAAACTTGACCCGGTCGCGCTGCAGAAAGCCGTGACGGCAATGTCCCAGGCCCAGCGTGTCGAGTTCTACGGGTTCGGCGCCTCGGGTGCGGTGGCGGCCGACGCCCAGCACAAGTTTTTCCGGTTGCTGCTGACGGCGGCGGCTTATTCCGACCCGCACATGCAGGCCATGTCGGCCGTCACGTTGAAGCCGACCGACGTGGCGATCTGTATTTCCCAGTCGGGGCGCTCCAAGGATCTGTTGATCACTGCCAATCTGGTGCGTGAAAGCGGCGCCTCGCTGATCACCTTGTGTCCGAGCCAGACACCGCTGGCTGAGCTCTCCACCGTGAACCTGGCGATCGACGTGCACGAAGACACGGAAATCTATACGCCATTGACGTCGCGCATTGCCCACCTGGTGGTTATCGATGTGCTGGCGATGGGCGTCGCCATGGCGCGTGGCCCAAGCCTGGTCAACCACCTCAAGAGCGTGAAGCGCAGCCTTCGCAGCTTGCGGTTGTCACCCAAGTCGGTGAAGGCGCTGGACGACTGAACGAGGCCTTGGAAGTCAGGGTTTTTGGGCGAGGGAGCAAGCTTCCCTCACCACGGGGCATTTGGCCGAATTCATCGTTCTGTAACGCTCGCGCCGCCAAACCGTCATCCCTCACCGTCATCGTGAAGCTCCCGTATACGTCTTGGGAGTCTCGACATGACCCAGTCCTACGAAGAACGCAGCGCCGCCAAAACCCGTCGCCAGCAGGAAGACCAGCGCCGCATGGCGTTCCGTCGTGCCATCGAAGACCGCTATGAGCAGCGTCAGCTCCTGGCGCAAATAAGCGAATATCCTGACCTGATGGAAATCAATTGCTGGCAGGCAACGCCGGCGGTTTCCCGTCGAAACGCTCAACCAAGCCGATGATCTGCGCACGTTCGCCGCGAACGAACGCCAGAAACGCATGAGCCACCGGTGACAGGCGCTTGGCCCGGGCCTGTACAAGGCACCAGCTGCGATACAGCGGCAGCTCCTCCACCGGCAACTCGATGAGCGCGCCGGACGACAATTCCCGACTCACGGCGTGGCGCGTCAAGAGCGCCACGCCCAGCCCGGCCACCACGCATTCACGCTGGGCTTCGGCAGACGCCACCTCCAGCGTCTGGGTGAAATGCACCCGTTTCTCCTTGAAATATTCCTCACAGGCCAGCCGCGTGCCTGAACCCGGCTCGCGCAACAGCTGCGTATAGGGTTCCAGGTCTTGCAAGCGCAATGAGCCCATGTGGCACAGCGGATGATCGGGCGGCGCCACCGCAACGATGGGATTATTGAGAAACGGCAGAAACTCCAGGCCCATGTCCTGGGGCACCATGGACATGATCACCAGGTCATCCCGGTTATCCGAAAGCCTGCGGATGACTTGGCCGCGATTGACCACCGTAAGGTTCAGGTTGACCTCTGGATGCTGGCGCTTGAACGCGGCGAACAGATGCGGGACGAAGTACTTGGCGCTGGACTCCACCGCAAGCTTCAGCTGGCCTTGCAGCGAGCCCTGCATGTCGGAAAGCTGCATATCGAGGTTTTCCAAACGACCGAAGATATCCCGGCTGGCGCGTTGCAGCGCTTCGGCGGCTTCGGTCATGTAGAGTTTTTTGCCGACATACTCAAACAACGGCTGGCCGATCAGCTCTTCCAGGGATCGAATCTGTAGGCTAACGGCCGGTTGCGTGAGAGACATTTCATCCGCCGCACGGCTGTAGGACCTCAGATCGCACACCTCATTGAAGATTTGCAGCTGACGCAACGTCATACGCATCAATGACTTACGCATTTTTCAAGCACTCTGGTCCGAGACTGATCATCCAACTATAAGTGTTTGCTTATGCGTGACCCAATAATTATTCATTTTTGTTAATCCCCAGCCAGGACTAGTGTGGGGCTGCGACCAATTGTTACATCTGGTCACGCGTCGGCCTGGATCCCAGGCCGTGGTATCACCGGCTCAAGGGAACCTCCAATTGATAACAAAGATCCTGATCGCCAACCGTGGTGAGATTGCCGTCCGCATCGTGCGCGCCTGCGCCGAGATGGGCATTCGCTCGGTCGCGGTCTACTCCGACGCGGACCGCCATGCGCTGCATGTCAAGCGTGCGGACGAGGCCCACAGCATTGGCGCCGATCCGCTGGCCGGTTACCTCAACCCGCGCAAATTGGTCAACCTCGCCGTGGAAACAGGCTGCGATGCCTTGCACCCCGGCTATGGCTTTCTGTCGGAAAACGCCGAGCTGGCAGATATCTGCGCTGAACGCGGAATAAAATTCATCGGTCCGTCGGCGGAAGTGATTCGGCGGATGGGCGACAAGACCGAAGCGCGCCGCAGCATGATCAAGGCGGGCGTACCGGTGACGCCAGGCACCGAAGGCAACGTCGCGGGCATCGAAGAAGCCTTGGCCGAAGGCGACCGAATCGGTTACCCGGTAATGCTCAAGGCTACGTCCGGTGGCGGCGGTCGGGGTATCCGTCGCTGCAACAGCCGCGAAGAACTCGAACAGGCCTTCCCGCGTGTCATCTCCGAAGCCACGAAGGCGTTTGGATCGGCGGAGGTGTTCCTCGAAAAATGCATCGTCAATCCCAAGCACATCGAAGCGCAGATCCTGGGCGACAGCTTCGGCAATGTGGTGCACCTGTTCGAACGGGACTGCTCGATCCAGCGCCGCAACCAGAAGCTGATCGAAATCGCCCCCAGCCCGCAACTGACCCCCGAACAGCGTGCCTATATCGGCGACCTGTCTGTGCGCGCCGCCAAGGCTGTCGGTTACGAGAACGCCGGTACCGTTGAGTTCCTGCTCGCCGAAGGCGAGGTGTACTTCATGGAGATGAACACCCGGGTCCAGGTAGAGCACACCATTACCGAAGAAATCACCGGTATCGACGTGGTGCGCGAGCAGATTCGCATCGCCTCCGGGCTGCCGCTGTCGGTCAAGCAGGAAGACATCCAGCACCGCGGCTTTGCGTTGCAGTTCCGCATCAACGCCGAGGACCCGAAAAACAACTTCCTGCCCAGCTTCGGCAAGATCACCCGCTACTACGCCCCGGGTGGCCCGGGCGTGCGCACCGACACGGCGATCTACACCGGTTACACCATTCCGCCGTTCTACGATTCGATGTGCCTGAAGCTGGTGGTCTGGGCGCTGACCTGGGAAGAAGCGATGGACCGCGGCTTGCGGGCCCTGGATGACATGCGCCTGCAAGGGGTCAAGACCACCGCCGCGTATTACCAGGAAATCCTGCGCAATCCGGAGTTCCGCAGCGGCCAGTTCAATACCAGCTTCGTTGAAAGCCATCCGGAATTGACCAACTACTCGATCAAGCGCAAACCCGAAGAGCTGGCCCTGGCCATCGCCGCCGCCATTGCCGCCCACGCAGGCCTGTAAGGAATCATGACAATGTCCAAGAAGATCCACGTAACCGACACAATCCTGCGCGACGCCCACCAATCGCTGCTCGCCACTCGCATGCGCACCGAAGACATGCTGCCGATCTGCGACAAGCTCGACAAAGTCGGCTATTGGTCGCTGGAAGTCTGGGGCGGCGCAACCTTCGACGCCTGCGTGCGCTTTCTGAAGGAAGACCCGTGGGAGCGCCTGCGCCAACTGCGTGCGGCGCTGCCCAACACCCGCCTGCAAATGCTCCTGCGCGGCCAGAACCTGCTGGGCTACCGCCATTACAGCGACGACGTGGTCAAGGCGTTCGTGGCCAAGGCTGCGGTCAACGGCATCGATGTGTTCCGTATCTTCGATGCGATGAACGACGTGCGTAACCTGCGGGTCGCCATCGAAGCGGTGAAGGCTGCCGGCAAGCATGCCCAGGGCACCATCGCCTATACCACCAGTCCGGTGCACACCATCGAAGCATTCGTGGCCCAGGCCAAGCAGATGGAAGCCATGGGTTGCGACTCGGTGGCGATCAAGGACATGGCCGGGCTGCTGACCCCCTACGCCACTGGCGAATTGGTCAAAGCCCTGAAAGCCGAGCAATCGCTGCCGGTCTTCATCCATTCCCACGACACCGCCGGCCTCGCCGCGATGTGCCAGCTCAAGGCTGTCGAAAACGGCGCCGATCACATCGATACCGCGATCTCCAGCTTCGCCTGGGGCACCAGCCATCCAGGCACCGAGTCGATGGTCGCCGCTCTCAAGGGCAGCGAATTCGACACCGGCCTGGACCTGGAACTGCTGCAGGAAATCGGCCTGTACTTCTACGCCGTTCGCAAAAAATATCATCAGTTCGAGAGTCAATTCACCGCGGTGGACACCCGCGTCCAAGTCAACCAGGTTCCGGGTGGAATGATTTCCAACCTGGCCAACCAGTTGAAAGAGCAGGGCGCACTGAACCGCATGAACGAAGTGCTGGCGGAAATCCCACGAGTACGCGAAGACCTCGGCTTCCCGCCGCTGGTGACCCCGACCTCGCAGATCGTCGGCACCCAGGCGTTCTTCAACGTATTGGCCGGTGAGCGCTACAAGACCATCACCAACGAAGTGAAGCTCTACCTGCAAGGCGGATACGGCAAGGCACCTGGCGCGGTGAACGAGAAGCTGCGTCGCCAGGCCATCGGCAGCGAAGACGTGATCGATGTGCGTCCCGCCGACTTGCTCAAGCCGGAAATGACCCGGTTGCGTGGTGAAATCGGTGCCTTGGCCAAATCCGAGGAAGACGTGCTGACCTACGCGATGTTCCCGGACATCGGACGCAAGTTCCTCGAGGAGCGTGAAGCCGGCACCTTGACCCCCGAAGTACTGCTGCCTATCCCAGAGGCTGGCAGCGTGAGCTCCGCTGGCGGCGAAGGTGTACCAACCGAATTCGTCATCGATGTCCACGGCGAAACCTATCGCGTCGACATCACCGGCGTAGGCGTCAAGGCCGAGGGCAAGCGGCATTTTTATCTCTCCATCGATGGTATGCCGGAAGAGGTCGTGTTCGAACCGCTCAATGAGTTCGTCAGCGGCGGCAGCAGCAAGCGCAAGCAAGCCACCGCGCCGGGCCACGTCAGCACCACCATGCCAGGCAACATCGTTGATGTGCTGGTCAAGGAGGGCGACGTGGTGAAGGCCGGCCAAGCAGTGCTGATTACCGAAGCCATGAAAATGGAGACCGAAGTCCAGGCCGCCATCCCAGGCAGGGTCACGGCGATTCATGTAGCCAAGGGCGACCGGGTCAATCCGGGCGAAATCCTGGTGGAAATCGAAGGCTGATCCGAACAGCCGCGATATAACGTTTTACCTCGGGGGAGCAGGTGCTCCCCTTTTTTTTTGCCCGTTAGAACGCCATCCGCCATTGCCCGGTCAACGCGCCGTTACGGTTGTCCTGGCCCGTTTCTGCGCTGTAGCTCAACCCCAGGGTGTGACGTGGCGACATGGCCAGGTCCAACCCCGCTTGCAAGAGCAGGCTGTCCCGGTCCAGTTCCACCCCTTGGATGATGTAGGTGCTGCCACCGTTAGCCAGGCGTTGATGGGAGCTGCCCCTGATGTCGCCGTATAGGTGTTTCCAGCCGACATCCACGCGTGGCGTCAACCGCATGCCTTGGTCGAACGCAAAAGGGTGGGCGATACGCAGGCCGAGATCGCTGCTGAAGTGTTCCTGGCTCTGGTCGTGGTATTGCAATGCAGCATCGCCACCTTTTTCTGCATAGGCGTCGCGTTGGTAGCGTTGGTAACCCACCTGGATGTAGGGCTCCATATCGAAGTGTCCGACGTCCAGGTTGTAGCCGACCTGTCCAAAGATCTGTTGTGTTGTGGCGTCGTAGCGACCCTTGAGGTGATCCCTGAAACCATTGAACCCAACATGGCGTTTGGTGCTTCCGTCATGGCTGCCATAAACGGCACCCAGGCGCAGGGCCACTGGCCCGTCCTGGCGCAAGGCATAGGCACCCACCAGCCAACTGTCGAGCGCGCCGTCGAATTGATAACTGTCCAGCCGTGTCTGGGTTTTGCTGCCGATGACGCCCAGGCGCCAATCGGGGCTGACGGCCCAGTCGGTTCCCAGCATCAAACCTTTGGTCGAATGCTTCAGGGCAAAGCTGCCCAATTGCTTGGCGAGGCTGCCGTTGTTGCCGATGGCCTGGACCCAGACCTGGCCATTGCCATGCTCACCCGTCGGGTTGTTCCGGCCCATGGCGGAGAGCATTCCCGAGCTGATCGGTGCGACGCTGCTTAAAGTCGCACTGCCCAGGTCTGCCGTGTCGTAACCGCCCAGTTGGTCGATGGCATCGGCGGCGGTGGCCATGTTGGTACCGAGCAGGGCGTTGATGGCGGCGTTGGGTTTGGGGTTGGCTGCCACTTTCGCGGGTTCGTTGGGATATGACGCGGGATGACGGGTTTGCGATTCTGTGGCGGATATTTGTTCAGCGGGTAAAGCGACGGCGGGGCCAGCCTCCGTTGCTTCGGCATGGTGTTCCACGATACTGCCCATAACCGCTTGGCTATTAACCGTAGACGCGATCTCGTTGGGCACCTTGTCCTTAAGCGCAAGGGTCAATCCTACTTCTCCCGTGGCGTACTCAGGTGTTGCCGTCATCAAGGCCAGTTCGTTGATGACGTTCCCGAACTTCCCTTCGACTTTTTGCGCTTTTATCACGATGTGTTTGTTCTCAGCGATGGACTCGCCCGACAGAGACGTGATCTTCAACGTCGCATTGCCTAACGTCGCGGTACCGCCAACCTTGATCGTGGCGCCGCCTTTCTCCGCGTCGACTCCATAAGCCAGCGTCGCGCTTTTGGACAGCTTGAGGTCATGGGTAACCGAGGGGGCACCCATGACTGGACCGACTTCAATCAAACCCGCCACATCCAGCGCGTCGACCGTCCCGTTGCCGCTGAACGTGCCGTTTTTTCCAACGAACACAGGTCCGGTCACGGTACCTGGGTTATGGAATACGCCAAGCACATGCACCGCGCCCGTTATCTGGCCGGTGTTGGCCAGCTTTGCCTTTGAGTCAACCAGGCTTGCACCGGTGAGCGCGCCACCGTTCGACCATTCGCCTTGCTTGAGGTACAGATCCTTGAAGTTGCCGGTTGGGCCGATTACGCCTCCCTTGCTGACATCCAACTGCAGAACATTGGTACCGCCGCCGCCGTCAGTGGGCCCGAAAAGTTCGCCTTGCTTGCTGACAATCACAAGGTCATTGCCGTCGCTCATCGATAGGGGCGCTTCCTGGGCCTTGATGACCGGTTCGATGTTTGTATCCGGCGCCGCCGCGAACGCCTTGAGCCTCGCCTGCATCTTCGCGGTTGTTTCAACGGGGCGGGCGTCCTCGGTAACTGATTGGGCCATCGAAACCTCGGCACAGCCGAGGGCCAAGGTTATTGCCAAGGCAAGATGGTGGGGCAGGAATAGGTGTTGGGTAGGCATTGAATGCGACCTGTAGTGGAGAAGGTCGCACTTTAAAAATTCACCGAAAGCGGCGATGCCAGCCATCTTCTCGCCGCAGAGGCGAATTGGCGGATGAAGAGCGTAGGCCGGTCGTGCTCGGTTCCCTCCATCGTCGCGATGGCTGGCGGAGCCTGTAGCTTTACCCTACAGCAGGTTCATACACGATCGATCAGCTGCGCTTTAGATAAGCCTTTCCATAATGCCGCTCCATCCGCGCTTGAATCAGCTCCAGCGCAATGGACATCAGCCAGTAGATAATCGCGGCCGTGGTCAGCATTTCGATATAGCGATAGCTGGAGCGACCATAAGATTGCGCCAGGAACATCACTTCCCAGACGCCCATCACCGAGATCAGGGAGGAGTCCTTGAGCATGGAGATGAATTGGTTGGTGGTCGGCGGGATGATGGTGCGCATGGCCTGGGGCAGGGTGACGCGCCAGAAGATCACGGTTTCGCCCATGCCCAGGGCGAGGGAGGCTTCGCGTTGGCCGTGGGGAACGCCGAGGATGCCGGCGCGGAAGATTTCGCTCAGGTAGGCGCCGTAGTTCAGTGACAACGCGATGATGCCGGCGGCAACGGCGCCAGGAACGATGCCCAGCTGGGGCAGGCCCAGGTAGATCAGCAAAATCTGGATCAACAGCGGGGTGCCGCGAAAGAACGACGCATAGAAGCTGGCGATGCCGAACGCCACCGCACTGCTGGACAGCCGCGCCAGCGCGGTGATGAAGCCCAGGAGTGACGACGCGACGATCGAGCACAGGCACAGGAACAACGTCAGCACCGCGCCCTGCAGGAAGCCGTTGGGGGCCAGATGCAAACCGAGCAGGTTCGGCAGTTTGTCGAGGATGATCGAGAACTTCAGGTCGAAGCTCAGGAAAAAACTGGCGAACAGCACCAGCATGACCGCCCACGTCAGGTACAAGCGTGTGCGAAAGCCGAAGATTTTATGCAGGCGCGACTCAGTCACCGGTGGCGGTAGCTGGACAGGAGGCGGAATGGAAGTCATTGGCTGATGTCGGCGCCGATCCATTTTTGCGAGAGCTTGCTCAGGGTGCCGTCCTGTTTCAGTTGGGCGAAGACTTCTTGCACCTTGCTGTTCCACTCGGCGTCACCCTTTTCGATGGCGACCGAGTTCGGCTCGGCATACAGCGCTTCGCCAGCGAGCTTGAAGCGCTTGTCTTCGGTCAGGCGTGGCTGAGCGGTCACCAGGTTGGTCAGCACCGCGTCCAGGCGCACTCCGGCGCCCAGGCCGAGGTCTTGGAACGCCACGTTATCGGTGTCATACGGGGCGATCTGTACGTTCTCGAACGGATAGCTCAACCGGGTATCTTCCGCGCCTTCAATGACCAGGTTCTTGTTCAAGTAGCTCTCATAGCTGGACGCGCTGGTCAGGCCGACCTTCTTGCCGCTCAGATCCTTGGCGCCATGGATGCTGTCGTCCTTGGCATTGACCACGATGACCGCTGGCGAGGCGTAGTACTGCACCGGGAAATCGAACACCTCGGCGCGGGCCTTGCTCGGTGTCATGGAGCAGATGCAGATATCGTAGCGCCCGCTCCAGCGACCGGCCGCAATCACGTCCCAGGACGGCGTTTCCAGGCGCAGCTTCACACCCAGTTTCTGCGCGACGGCCTTGGCGACGTCCACGTCGAAACCGTCAAGCTGGTTCTGGTCATTGAGGAACGAGAAAGGGGGATAGCTTTCCATCAACACGCCGACGAGCTCTTTTTTCTGTTCGATACGATCCAGGGTGATACCTGCGAGCGCTTGGGAAGACGCAGCCAGCAGACCCAGGCCCAGGGCCAGCAACGGTTGAAATTTCATGGGCGATCCCTGGTTGAAAAAGAGGTTGTGATTGGCGAAAGAGTGCGCATTAAATAGTTATAAGAACTACTCCGGTAGTGAGTATTTTTCATAAGCTTATGAGTGAATCGCATATGGGCGTAGCAACAGTCATTCTCGATGGCGGCATGGGCCGTGAATTGCAACGCCGCGGCGCGCCGTTTCGACAGCCCGAGTGGTCGGCGCTGGCATTGAGCGAAGCGCCCCAGGCAGTGGAAGATGTCCATGCCGCTTATATCGCCAGCGGCGCCAACGTGATCACCAGCAACAGTTACGCCGTGGTGCCGTTCCATATTGGCGAGGCGCGTTTTGCCGCCGAAGGTCAGGCACTGGCGGCTTTGGCCGGTGAACTGGCGCGGCGGGCGGTGCAGGCTTCAGGCAAAAACGTACGAGTGGCCGGGTCGCTGCCGCCGCTGTTCGGTTCCTACCGTCCCGATCTGTTCGATGCGTCCCGTGCAAGTGAGCTGCTGGCGCCTTTGGTGGCGGGACTGGCGCCCCACGTCGACCTGTGGCTGGCAGAAACCCAAAGCTCAACGGTCGAGGCACGAGCCATCCGTGCCGGGATCCCACGGGATGGCAAGCCGTTCTGGCTCTCGTTCACCTTGAAAGACGAGGGCACGGATGAAGTGCCGCGCCTGCGTTCCGGTGAACCCGTGGCGGATGCCGCGGCCGTCGCAGCGCAGCTGGGCGTCGAGACGCTGTTGTTCAACTGCAGTCAGCCGGAGGTGATCGGTGGCGCCATCGATGCCGCGCGGCAGACGTTCGAGCGCCTGGGCGTGAAAATCCACATCGGTGCCTACGCCAACGCGTTTCCGCCGCAGCCCAAGGAGGCGACCGCCAACGACGGGTTGGACCCATTGCGCGACGACCTCGATCCACCGGGGTATCTTCAGTGGGCAACGGACTGGCAAAAGCGCGGGGCCAGTCACCTGGGGGGCTGCTGCGGAATCGGGCCGGAACATATCGCCGTCCTGGCCCAACGATTGGGTTGAGTGATGTGGCGGTTGGCCGAGGAATTGGCCGACCGCTTTTTCACCCGCGCTTACGATTTCCTACCCAACGCGGCAGCGACGCCATACATATGTATGTCAGCGCTGCCTCGCCGGCACGATAGGTTTGCGGACTTTCCAATCAACCCTTGGACAGTCCAATGCTCCCCGAACCAACCGATAAACCCAGCCCTTTACCGAGCGTCCGAGCAGGCTTTGGCAGGTGCATTGGTGTACAGCCTGATAAGCGAGGAAACCCGTGCCCACCAACTGCTTATGGGGGCTTATGCGGTGAACCAAGGGGAAGCCCAGCAATTTCTGCAGAGCTTTGGGTTTTCAGGCAATCGGGCCGAGCATAGCCGTTTGAGCTTCGCACGCCACGTGAGTCATCGAGGGGAAATACCCGAATGGGCCTGGCAGTATGCCAAGAGGGGGCGACGCCCGAATCCCTCGTTAAATTTCTGGCCAAGAGGCTTGCGCCAAAAACGGAATGATCCAATCGCCATCACATGGCTGACTCGCGAGAATGTCTGTCACAGTTGCTCATGCGCAGCAGCCTCGCAACGCTACGGAAACTTACGTTCACATATGTATATAGCAGGGTCAGGTTGCCCATATATATGTATGGCTTCACGGCGGTGGCGGGAGGATAGGGTCTGGGTTCTTTAATCAAACAAACGGACCCTCCATGACCCTTTTGCTTAACGATGAACCAGGCGTGCCGCGCCAGGCGCCGCCCGTCACCCTTGCACCCCTTGATCCATTACCTGACGGCAATGCATTCGAGCCGCACAAGTTTGCCGATCAGTGGTTGCTGGAGTTGGGATTGCTGGGCGCCACACCGCTTCGTGTGACTTACCAGGAAGTTGAAGCAATCGATTCGGCTGCTGAAAATAAAACCGCATCGGTTCCCTTGCGTGTCGCTGTCACTCAGGGTTTTCTCAAGGCCTATCAAAGCGAGCCAATTGCCGCCTACGCGGCTTTTCACCGATGCGAGGATTGGATCGAGTATCCCCACAGAAGCCATATGAAGCGGGATTTTTCGGCACTTCGTATCGACGGTTTTGTGCTTCCAAGAAACCTGTTGCAGAAGTTGCAAGCAGGCGTGCCTCCGGGCTACAGGGGGCCTGGGCTCGCTTTGGAGGCCGACTCCGTCAGTCAAGGCGCCTCGCTGGCCCCTCAGGAAGAAGCTCGCCATAAACAGCTGAAACGTCTGGCCACCCATAAAGCTGACCTGAATCGTTTGTTTGCAGGCTTGCCCACGTTCGACACGGCGTTGAAGAATCTGCTGGTCGATTCGATCAGGAAAAAAATCGAGCCGGACAAATTCCGTGGCGCAGCGCGACAGGCGATCGACCCGGACAATTGTTATGTGAATCACTTCACGACAGATTCGCTTGGGGCGCGCTCATTGGTTTCTTCATTGAGTTTCAGCGAAGTCATGATGGACTGTTTGTCCACTGATGAGTCTCCTGTATACGCCCAGGGAAGCGTGGGTTTTTTCACTCGCTCGGACACGGTGCAAGAGACCGACAGCCTATTCGTCGACCCGGTGGATGCGCATATCCTGACGGTCATGACGTCGGCTTTCCATATCGAGAACCCTACAACCAATAACCACCTGAGGCGTCAGTTTCTTGATGACCTGGCCGCATTTCGCACGAAGGAGACCCTGAGAGACGCGCTCGACCCGGTTATCCCCTCCACCGCGCAAGATGAGTTGGTCCTCAGACTTTCCCAACGATTCCTGTATTTATTGGATTTATACAAAGCCGATCGAGATCCCACTGCACGGCTAACCCATGGGGAGCGGAACCTGCGCAATGACGAGGATCGCCTGCTGAGCATCATCACGACCCACCCTTCAGAGGCGGCCAGGGGAAGTTTGATGAGGAAAGAGCATCTTCCCCATGTATATAAGGTCATGCTTGAAATGGAGGGCGACTTGTCGCAGAAGTGGCCGGCCGCGATGGTGATAAAGCAACGTGACCAGCCGGCTTTATTCCTGTACTCCATGGAGAGGGGTATAGAGCGGTTCGATGAGTTCCGGGAGTTGGTGAATTCGGTAACCCCGGTCTATCAAGGGCAGGAGCGCAAAATCAAAAGTATTGATCAGGCGCTTCCTGAGCATGTTTTCGAGCGGGCAGCCAAAGACCTGCTTGATCTTCAGTACGCGTCGTTACAAGCCGTTCTGAAAGCACCGGAACTTGTGCAGTTCGATTTGGCCCGCTTTGCTCTGGATGCTGAGAAAGCGCTGGAACTGCCGATGCTGGCGCTCGACGGTGTGCTGGTTGCCCGAAGCGAAACCTTGCTCAAAAACAGTCGCCCGGACGCCTACAGAGCCGCGACGGTTGTACACAAACGCATCTATCGCATCTTGGAAGAGCAGGCGCTGACGGCTGAAAGTGAAATTGCCAAAAGACGCGTTCAGACAATATCGGAATTCAGTCGCGAAAAAATCGTCGCCTATCTCCGGGAGCAACTGCACAAGGAGATTGATCCCGATCCAGACCGGACATTGATTACCTTGTTTCAAGGTCGCGCCTGTACGTTGAACGACTCGCGACTGACCAGCTTGACCCAATTGATGATCGACAATACGCGCCCTGCGCAGTACCCGAATGCAATGAAGGAAATCCGGCCGGTCTATCTTGTCGATAAGGACGGCCAACCGATCAGTCACCCGCTGACCCGTCTTTTGATTCTTTTAACGGGGCCTGAGCTTGCCAGGATGGCGACGAGTCTTGATATCGGTGACCGTTACGAGACGTACCTCAAGGAAAAGATGAATGCGCCGGACTACAAGGAGGCCTGGTGGGATGCTTACCTGGCCAATATGTCCCTCAAGGGCTACGAAGCCGTCCTCAAAGGTGATGTACTCAAAGAGACCGCGACGGATGTCAGTGTCCATCCAGCACGCACCGAAAAACGGGTTGTTCTCTGGCAGGATGCGGTTATCCAATCATCGAAGGCAAAGGATCGCGTAAGAGTACAGGGAAGGGAGGTACATGTTTACGGTCTGCTGCTGGGCGGGACCGTAGGCGCGGGAGGACAGCACGGCACCTTGGGCAACGCGACCAGTGTCGACGGTGTGCTGATTTTTTCAGATCAGGACGGGCCGACAATACAGGGAACCGTTGGCGTCTATTTTCCGGACAGTCCCGGTGGAGATGATCTGCATGAGTTTGCCAATCTCAATGACGGTGTCGCGGATCTTCTACAACGGGAGGAATGGCAGGTCTATTTCGCTTCCCGCATCGCCACCAACAATCCTCAAGAACTGAAGCAGATTTTCGGGACGCGAAGCGGTCGACCCTTGGCGCGTGGCTCGTTGATCGGCGGCGATCTGTCTGAAGCGCTCCATGGGGCGCATGTGAGATTTCGAATTGCCCATGCCGATCATCGTTCCAACAGCAACCGCAACATCCTGCACCAAACCATTTTCAACCTGACCGTGATGGCGTTCGAAACGCTCCTGGACGTGGTTTCGTTTCTGGCACCCGCTTACGCCGCGTTGCAGCTGTACTTGATGGTCGCCAAGACCGGCCAAATCCCGCTTCACCTGAAAATTGTCAAATATCTGATCCGCTCCGGCATCGCGCCGCGACCTATCGGCGGTGCGATGGGCACCTCACGAAAAAGATCGTTTTCCCGGGAGGTATTGGCCCGTCTAAACCAACAGGAAGAACCGATTGGGTTGCCATTGGAACAAGCAATCTACGGCCCCTACGCGGTGAAGGATGCAACGGTTATACGAGGGCTGACCCCGGACGCTGGTGGGTTTTACCGCGTTACCGTTCGAGATGCAGCGACAGGCGTCGTCACCGCTCGCCCAGTGTATGTGCGACAACCGGGGGCAATGGTGCTCCGCGTGCACGACAGTACGAAGCTGAACGCAGCCGAGGCGACTTTGGTCGATCCAGTCTCAGGGTCGAGTATCCGCTCCAGTGGTGTGATGAGGAGCACCGTGGCACGCATGCCAGATGGGGAATGGCGTGCGGTCGGGTTCGGCCGCGGAGGTGGCGGGGAACGTCCTACGCGGCAGGGCCCCTCAAGTTCGAGAACGGGTGGCCAGACGCTCGAGGACATGATCTCTGTGCTGGAACAGCCCGGCCAATGGGATTTTCTCCTGATGGATATCGTTCCCGAACTCGTGCCCCATATTCCAGGCTGGCCGCAGAACAGGGGCTTGGTCATCATGGATGTCAGGCCCGGGAGGCTCCCTTCCACCTTGCGGCTCTCGCGCCAGGCAGGCCCTGAACGTTTGTCGAGCAGTCCGGATTACGCCACGGATGTCGTGGTGAGACGGTCGAGCGACAACCACTATGATCTGGTCCAGGCAGATCGTGTCATCACAATTCGAAGCACCGGTGACTGTTTCTTCTCGGCTGTTACCCAGGGGTTGGACGAACTTGAGGGGAGGGTCGTTTTCACCCCAACAGAGTTGCGCCTGGCGTCGGCAGGATACATTCGCCAAAACCTCGAATCGTTTCGCCATTTGGAGCTTCAGGACACCTCCCGCCCAATGCGGCAACCGGCTGGTCAGAGCGAGGAGGCGGTCGCGAAGGCGAAACAGGTGTTAGCGAAAACGGAGGCCACGCTTGAAAATCTCCTGGGCAGGGAGACCGTGGAAGTTTTAACGAGCCTGATCGCTGGCGCCCGCAACCCATATAAATTGTTTGGATCGCCTCGGCTACATCTGTCGCTGCGTGCAGGCTTGACAGCCGTCGGTGTCTCCTCGTCGGAGCTCTGGAGGCAAATCGAGCAACTGACTCCGGCCCGGCCTTTGTATGGACTGGCAACCTCTTTCACCCCCTACACGCCCGCCGAAAGAAGCGTTGTCGAGGAGCTCCTGGATATGACGCTGGTCAGCCGCGTGGGTGGGAGAACGATCGATCTTCTGGCCAGGGATGGCTATTTTCAGTTGAACCGGGATTCGATTCATATCTTGCTTGAGTACGGCGTCGATATCGACGAGTGGCATAAGTTCTATCCGAAGAACCCGAAAGCATATATTCCGAGCAGCGAGGCGGCTGCCGGGGATGTGCGGGGGCTCCTTAACGGCAGGGAACTGGTACACCCACATCAGTTGGCCGAGATCGCCAATACCCTCAAGGTAAATCGGGGCGAGGGGAGCCTGATCAATGAGTTGATAGAGTTCTTTCGTTATAAAAAAATGGTCGGACGGACCGTCGGCTTGCTTCGAGGTGCGCTTCGCAACAGAAGCAGGTTATTGGCCAGGGCTGAGCGAGTTCTGGTTTCTCGCGTGATCGCAACCAATCTTGGCGGTGCTTTGCCCGTATCTGTATTTTCAAGGTGGATAAGTCATCCGTCCCTCGGTTCAGCGAAGCTGGATTTTATTGCCAGGTATGCCGACACCCGTGCTCAGGAGCTATTGGATACCGGCAATATCGATATCCGGTGGATCCACTTGTTCACGGACAAGACGCTGAGAAATATCGAAATGCATTCAGGATCTCTGGCGGCTTTTATCCGTTTCTTGGAGCCGGCAAGCGCCAGAGATATCGGTATGGCGAGTATCGCCAAGCTGCTAAGCGGATCTGATGGCGTTCCGTCGAACTCCAGAATCGTTATGCTGCTCGACATCCCTAACTTGCTGGCTAATCTGACCAATAATTTTACCCGCGAAGAGGCCAGGAGTATTTGGAGAGAGTTGATCAGCCCGTACTACAGTGACTTGAATATTTACGACGCGCTTGGGCAGGTTCGCCCATTGAACTCCGAAGCGAATTTCACATCGGCATTGATCAATGCTCTGCAGCAGGATGTGGCACGCGCGCATCAGCTGATTGACAGAGTCTTTGCCGATCCCACGACCTCGGCGCAGGTACTGAATCATCTATATCGCTTCGACTTTACTGCGAGTCGAGCGGAACACAGTCTTTTGATGTTTGCCGAATACGTGGGTTGTTATAACCGGATACCGGACTGGGCATGGCAATACAAAATATATAAAGAGTGATGCAACGATGGCTATCGCAAGGCCACCCGCGATAGCCATCTGCTCTTGCTCAACGGCAAGCAGCCAAGCTTCGGACCTGCCCGCCTTCGCGTTGATTTTCTTCGCTCAGCCATCGTTCAAATGCCGCTCCGATCGCCGGCCACTCCGAATCGAGCATCGAATACCACGCCGTGTCGCGATTCTGGCCCTTGACGACCATGTGCTGGCGGAACACCCCCTCAAACGTGAAGCCCAGCCGCTCGGCGGCATATTTGGAGCGGGCGTTGCCGTTGTTGCACTTCCATTCGAGGCGACGGTAGCCGAGGGCGAACGACTCCTTGGCCAGCAGATAAACCGCCTCGGTGCTTTTCGGCGATCGCTGCATCGGCGCGCCAAAAGTGACGTGGCCGATCTCGATGCGGCCGTGGGCCGGCACGATGGACATCAGGCTGAGGATCCCTTGCACCTCGCCGCTGGCACGGTCGATCACGCTGAAAAAATACGGGTCGGTGTTGGCTGCATGGTTGTCCAGCCAGGCGTCGAAGTCGCCACGAACCTTGAAGGGACCGTAGGGCAAGTAGTCCCAGAGTTTCGGATCGGCCCCGGGGCCTTCGAGGGCTTGCCAAAGACCCTCGGCATGACGCGCCGGGTCGAGTTTTTCCAGGCGGATGAATCGCCCTTCGAGCAAGCGCGTAGATGGCGCCGAGACACCTTTCCAATCGGTAAGCGGGGTCGACATGCAGTGCTCCTTACAAGGCTTTGCGAAATTGAATGAAGCCTGGGCGTTCGGCGATGCGTTCGTAGAGTTGGATCGCGGTCGTGTTGGTCTCGTGGGTCAGCCAGTGGACCTTGGCACAACCGTCGGCCTTGGCCGTGGCATAGACGAATTCGATCAATTGCCGACCAACACCGGTGCCCCGACTTTGCTCGGTCACCAGCAAGTCCTGCAAGTAGCAGGAGTTCTCTATGCTCCAGTTCGAGCGGTGGTAAATGAAATGCACCAGGCCCACCGCCGTATCGCCGTGCCAGGCGAGGGCGCCGTGGGTTGGTTCGCGATCGTCGAGCAGGCGCTGCCAGGTGCTGTGGGTCACCGCTTCCGGCAGTTCGGTGTTGTAGAACCGTAGGTAAGCCTGCCATAGCGGCAGCCAGGCAGCGTGGTCTTCAGCAGTGACGAGGCGGATCTCGGTGTGGCTCATGTTCACTCCTTGGTGGATGCATCAGGCATCAGGCGTGAGAGCGCCTGATCTTGCGGATCGGTGCTCGTGGCGAGACCGTTGCGCACTCCGGCGATATCTTCGGGGCTGCGGTTTTGGCTGAGCTTGCGTTTGCCTTCCAGGCGCTGGATAGGCAGCGAAAAACCAACGATGGCCTTGAGCATCGCTTCGACGTACTCGGCCGGTGCATCATCGAGTTTCCAGGGTTGGGCGCGGCCGGTTTCGTGACGTTCGGTGAGGGCGCCGACTACTTCGCGCAGGCGATGGGCGTCGCTGAAAACTTCGGCTGTGCCATAGGCGTGTACGGCCAGGTAGTTCCAGGTCGGCACCACTTTGCCGTGTTCGGCCTTGCTGGGGTACAGGCCCGGGCTGACGTAGGCATCGGCGCCGGGAAATATCACCAGGGCCTCGGCCCCGGCCTCCAGGTCGCGCCATTGCGGATTGGCCCGGGCCATGTGCCCGCGCAGGCTTCCGTGGGGACCCTGTCGCGTATCCAGCAGCAGCGGCAAGTGGCTGGCCTGTAGGCCGTGTTCACCCTGGGTGACCAGTACGGCCAAGCGGCACTCGTTCATCATTTGATGTAACTGGGGTATGTCTTGGACGGCGAAGGCTTTTGGGTTGTACATGAAAGTTTTTCCTTGGCGAATGCCAGCATCCTAGGCAGGCTATTGGTCTGTTGTAAGAGCCACTCCAGGCCAGTTTGATAGGTCCATTCCTGAGGCTGTGTGATGAACAACCCCGTGCCGCCGCTGTCGTTCAACCCCGCTGGAATCGAACTGGATCGCCGCCACGGGCTCAGCCGGCAGCTTTATCAGGCATTGCGGGCCCGCGTCCTCGATGGTCGCCTGGCAAGCGGCACGCGTCTGCCAGCTAGCCGCGACCTGGCGGCGGCCTTGTCCATTTCCCGCAACAGCGTGGTGCGTGCGTACGACCAGCTCTATGCCGAAGGTTTTATCGAAGGACGCGTCGGTGACGGAACCTATGTGGCGAATCTGTCCGCAGTGGCGTTGCCGCTGAAGAAATTATCCACAAAAGCATCCACAGGCTTTTCAACAGGCTTACCCACAGGTTTATCCACAGAATGGCTCGATTTACCTGTGGGCCCATCCAGTAAAGTTATCCACAGCGACGCGCTGCTACGTGTCGAAAAGCATCATCTGGCCCAGCCGCCGGCGGGACCACCGCGTGCATTCCGGGTGGGTGTGCCGGCCTTCGACCTGTTCCCTTTTGATGTCTGGGCCAAGCTGAACGGGGCTTTCTGGCGCAAGCCGGATCTTCAACAGCTGTGCTACGGCGATTCTCAAGGAGACGAACGCTTGCGTGGCCTGATTGCGGCTTACCTGCGCAGTTCGAGGGGCCTGCAGTGCACGGCTGAACAAATTGTGATCACCAGCGGCGCGCAGCAGGGCATCAGCCTTTGTGCACAGCTATTGGTAGATCCCGGTGACGTGGTGGCGGTGGAAAACCCAGGTTATCGCGCTGCGGGGCATGCGTTTGCGGTGGCTGGAGCCGACGTCCGAGGCGTGCCGGTGGACAGCGATGGCTTGGATTGCGCGGCGCTCGCGGCGTTGAGCCATTGTCGGCTGACCTATGTCACGCCCTCCCATCAATACCCGACCGGGGTGGTCATGAGCCTTGCGCGACGGCTGGAGCTGCTGGGTTGGGCCGAACGCAACGACGGCTGGATCGTCGAGGACGACTACGACGGCGAATACCGCTACAGCGGCGCGCCGCTGGCGCCGTTGGCCGCGCTGGATCGCCAGGGTCGGGTACTTTACGTCGGCACCTTCGGCAAGGTGGCGTTCCCGGCCCTGCGCCTGGGTTATCTGGTGCTGCCGCCGGGCCTGGTCGACGCCTTCGCCCGACGACGCGCCGTGGATGTGCGCCACTCCGAAGTCAGCACCCAGGCCGTGATGGCCGAGTTCATGGCCGCCGGGCATTTCCAGCGACACATCAGGCGCATGCGTCGGGCGGCCCTGGCTCGGCGGGATGCGTTGTTGGCGGGTTGGCCCAAGGCTGTCGCCGGTGTTGGCGCCATGCCCACGGTCGTCGCCGGGCTGCATGTCACGGTGCCCGTGGACAGCATCGAGCGTGAACGGGAGCTGATTGCCAAGGCGGCCAGCGTCGGCGTGGAGATCAATGGCCTGAGCGGCTATTGGTTGCCTACCACGCCTGCGCAGGTCCGCGCCGGGCTGGTGCTGGGGTTCGCGGCAGTCCCGCCCGCGGCGATCGGCACGGCGCTGGCGAGCCTGGCTAAGGCCTGGGATGTCTGACGGCCCGCGGCCTGGACATCAATCGCAGGCCAGGCTCGGCTTCATGGCCGTTTCTTTGGAAAGAACACCTGTATGGCCTGATCCACGGCAATTTCGCTGCGGTAACGATCAATCAATTGACGTTGATTCAATCCATCCAAGGAGATGTCTGCCATACCTGACTTGACCTGTTCCGGGGTTTTCAGATGTGCCGAAAGAAACTTACGGTCGCTCCCCCAAAAGGTGGAGTAGTGAAAGTCCGCGAACCATAGCGGCTTGCCGCTTTGCTTGTCCTGTATTTCGTACCGGTCAAGGTATCTCTTTCCCTCCGGGGGCTTGATGCGCTTTCGGTTGATTCGTTTAGTGACGTGGATGAGGTTTCGTTCGTTTAGCCAAGTGACGCCGCTCATGTTGGGCGGGCTTTGTTTGATGAGCCCCAGTACGGTGTCGTATTCCTCGGCGCGTAGCGCCGTCGCTTCGCTCTTGAGTTGTAATTGCAAGGATTCGGCCGAACTCCGTTCTTCTTGCGCAAGTTCGACCGTTTCGTTCCTGGCCCGGTCGAGCGCTTTTTCGATTGCAATGGCGATTGTATCGAACCGGCTCGCATGGGCACCCATGATTAATGAAATACCGGACGGTGTACGGTCTGGCTGCTGCAAGTCATTTTGGACGTGTGTTTTGAAGGCAGAGAGTCCTTTGATCAGGGCTTTGCCTTTCTTGACGCTGGTTTTCAGGGCGGGGACCGCCGGGGACTCGTTGGACTCAATATGGGGCACCCATTCACCGGTTTCCTTACGGTGGAATAAAGCAATCATTTCACCGGATAACGGATTCCTCACCTCGACCCAATCTGTTTCTTCGTACGAGCTGGACACGCGCGCCACGCCGCTGACGACTCCCCAGAAGCGGCCTCTGATGAATTTTCTCCTGGAGCGCGGGCGTTCCTCATACAGGGTCAGCGATTGTCGTTTATAGCTTCGCTCGTCGAGGGCCTTGGCCAAATGACGCAACGCGCGTTTCTTGGCAACCGTCATTCGATCACGCAGACGGTTGAGTTGTTGAGTGTTAGCACTGTCCTGGTATTCGCTCACCATGTAGTCCAGGTGCTCTTCGATGGCCGTGAACTGTTCCGTCAGGCTGCCGAGTGCATCGATTTGTTCGTCCAGCCGAATCTTGGTTGTTTCATCGAGCGCCTCGCGCAAGGTTTGGAAGGCCACCATCGCATTGTCGACCAGTCGGTCAACTTCCAGCCAACCTTCGGGCATTGTTTCAATGCTGTCGAGGGTCATGCAGAGGTGGCGATACATTCCCAGCTGAAGAAGCCGTAGATCGTCGCTTGTGTAGGAAGGCATTTTTCTACGGTAGTCGCGCACAAACTCAAAGCCTCCGAGTCCCAGTTTCTTGAGCCTGGAAAAGCGTGTTTCCATATAATCCAGGCGCTCGATCATGTTGTCACCGAGCTGAATCATGCTGTTGGCGGCATCGACCTGTCGTTGTTCGCGTATTTGGAAGCGAGGGGTGTTCATCTCCCTCGCTTGTTCCATGGCAGGCAGAAATCGTTCCTGCAATATGTCCATGTCCGCGAAAGTGAAATTTATTTGCGCGTTCAAGTAGCCAATGCTCACGCGGGGAGCGTCCGGCCTGGCCTGGAAGACTGGCCATTCAATCAACGCGTTCAGCGCTTTTTCATAGTTTTGCCGCTGCGTTTGCAGGGCCAAACTATAAACCTCACCGAAAAGTTCCCGGGAATCGGCCGATGCCCGCTCCATGTTTTGAGCACCGATATTCAGCGCCCATTCGTTATACGTTCTGCTTTCTTCAAATTTATTGAGTTCGGCAAGCAATTCGATGTTGCGGCGTTGTGCCGCGACGACGACTTTCTGCCTGACGCCTTTCGATCCGCTGCCCTTTAATCGCAAGCGACTATCGATTCTCCACTGGTCACGCTCGTCCCGGAGCAAGGGGGGGCCGGAGCGTGTGTCCTTGATGATGCTGACCTGCTCACCCTCGACGCTGACTTCAAAACACTGGCTCGCCAGCTTTGCGTACCACTTCCCATTTTTCGGGTAGAGGCCTTTGAACACGCCTTCGCTCTCGGGTTGCCCGAGGTTATCGGGCGCATCGATGCTGAAGCTAGCGAGAAGCCCGGCGTGACTGCCGGATTTACCCATCAAGGCGCCACTGGTATGGATGAACTCGTAGTGCTCTTGTGACAGTTCTTTTTGCACGAGTGGCGAAAGTGTCTCGATGCTTGGTTTGGAAAGTGGTGCTGGCACATTTTGTTTCGGGGCTACTTCAGGCGCTTGTGTTGGTCGTTCGCGGCTGCCTGCTTTGGAGCGATCGATAGCAATATTGACCACGCCTAACGCCACGTTTAACAGCAAATCCACGACGGCCTCCCACTTGGTCTGGTCCTTGCGCTCTCCGTCGTCCTGCGCTAACCGTTCCAAGTCCTCCAGTATCTGCCAGAGCCAGGTCGCGGTGTTCGCCGTGGTGCCGAGATAGGGCAACGCCAGATTGAAAATCAACCACCCCGCCTGTTTGAACGACTCCCAACGGCTCTCGCTGTTGGAAACCGATTGTTTATCGGCGAGTGTCACCAGGGCGTTGGCGTTGGCCTTGAACAACAGCGGCATGAAATCGGCTCCCAAGGATTCGTCGCTTAAGGTGATGGGCCCCGCGTTGGCTAATGATGTGATGGGGGTCGCCACGAACTCCAAAACGGCCCAGGGCGAAGGCAGAGCGCCCGGGAAAACCAGTCGGCTGTAAGTGTCCCGCACCCCATCGGGCAGCCACGCCAGTACCGATTGGCGCAACGTGGCTGACTGCTTGATGGCATAGAGCAAATTGCTGAACGAGGGGAACTGGCACAGCTGCGGTTCGAGTAGAGGGCGGTAGAGCAGACAGGGGCCGGCGCTGGGTGTCTGCGGGCCGATCACAAACATATTGGCCACGATGTCCTCGGAAATACCGAGCTGCCACTCTGGCACGAACGCCAGCTTGCGCAGGACAATGGTTTGCCCGTCAACCTTGCGGTCGGCTTCCAGCGGCTCCATCAGCGCCGCGACGTAACGACAGCCGCGATCATCGATATCGCCCAACCCCTTCAATTTACTTTCCAGCGCAAGCAGGGGCAGTTGTATGCGTAGCTGTGAACTGAACAGGCGCTCTCGACGGGACGATTGCGTTGGATCGTCGAGTAGTTTGCGTTTGATCAGCTCTGGATAGACGCGACCGATATCGACCTGGGTAATAAGGCGCTCAAGGTAGTCCACCGTCACCCATTCGGGGAGCTCGGTCCCGTCCACGGACTTCACGGTTTTGTTGCCCTGTGGAAGCGCAATCAGGTTTTGCAAGGCGAGATCGATTAAGTTGAACTCGGTTGTGTCGAATTTGAACGGAACGACAAAGGTCCCCCAGACCACCGGGCTTGTTATCTCGATGACGATTGTTTCCGGTTTCAGAGTCGAAACATCGCTGTGGTCGGATTGCATCTGGGTTTTCAAGGCATTTGACGCGTAGTCCTTGATCGAAGGGATATCGTCCAGGTAGGTTTCGCCGGCGTGGGAACTGCCCAGCGCCGACAGGTTTTTCATGTATTGAGCGAACAACGTCTGGTCGGCTACTGGTGCGTTGCGTAACCAATCGGGTATCTGCTGCTTGAACCACGCCTCGCCTGGTCCGACCGCGATTCCACTGATGGGTATTTCGGGCTCAGCAGCGACAGCGTCCGACTCCGCACGAGGGTTTCCGAGCACCCTGACCTGCACACCAATAAGTCCACAGGCCTTGCTGTCGAAAATGTTTGCGCGCGGTTCATAGAGCCGCCAGCGTATCGCGGTGGTGGGGTGAGAGAGCGATAGATGATCGGTAAGGGACTGGCCCAATGCGTCACGTGTCTCGAACTTCTCATAACCGCTGTACAACGAGTGCGTAAGGATGACCTCCTTGTCATCGATCTGACCGATCAGGACGACCAGCGAGTTCTCGTTCAAGCGAGTGACCTGAGTGCCAGCGACTGCATCGACGTCGACCAGGTACGCGTGGCTTTGGAATTTATCCTTTCGGTCTTGCGGGTCGGGGTACAGGTAAAGTTGCCTGGCCATGGCACATTCGTCCGCCGTCCAGCCCTTGAGTTGCCGCACGTCCCAGAATTTGCGCAATGTATTGGACAGCTCATGCCAGCGGGCACCGTAATGACCGAATGGCATGTTCCAGTAAGCCAGTTGTTGTTCCTGATTGGCCTTCAACATCGCGGGCGCCAGCTCATTGATCAACCTTCCGATCTGCTCGATGCGCACCGGCAAATGCACTTCGGGTTCGGTAATCGGCAGCCGGGTCAGGAAGTGCAAACCCTCAATCAACAAGGTCGGATGTTCCTGGTCGATCTGATCGGCCAGTAAGTTGCTCAGTGACTCATAACGGGTTGGCAACGCTACGATTTCGCCGCCGACGATGTCCCAGGCCGGTTCGGCGAGGACGGTTGTGTAGGGGTCCAGGTCCAAGGACGGATAAAGGTCCTTGAGCGCACCTTGCAGGAGTCCGGCGGCCACTTCCGGGTAGGTGGGGCCTGCAAGCAATTGGTTGAGCAATGCTGCCTTGATGCTTGCTTCGGACGTAGGGCCTGTGTCAGTCGAGTCGAGTGTCATTTGCGTGTCCCTCCTTGAACATGAAAACCCGAAGCCGAACGCTTCGGGTTTTTCATGCTAGGGAGGCACGGACTGGGGCAGGTGGTAACTATGTATAGGCCGACGTATGACCTTGGCGCCGATACGACGTGGTTACTGGCCGGATTTGATTCGCGTCCAGGCTCGCGTGCGTGCGCGCTCGGCATCCCTCGGCAACGGTTGAAGCGTATACAGCGTCGCCATGGCCGCTTCGGTCGGGTACAGGTTGGAGTTGCCGCGGATCGCTGGGTCGACGCTTTCGGTAGCGTCTTTGTTCGGGTTCGGATAACCGACAAAATCACTGATCGGCGCGATCACCTGCGGTTGCAACAAGTAATTGATGAAGGTGTAGGCGTCGTCCGGGTTTTTCGCCCCTTTAGGAATGGCGAGCATGTCGAACCAGATCGGCGCGCCCTCCTTGGGCAGGCGCATGTCCACCGTCACGCCGTTCTTGGCTTCCTTGGCGCGGTTGGCCGCCTGGGAGAAGCTGCCGGAATAACCGACGGCCACGCAGATATCGCCGTTGGCGATATCCGCCATGTATTTGGAGGAGTGGAAATAGGTGATGTAGGGCCGAATCTTCAACAGCAGCGCTTGGGCCTTGGCGTAGTCCGCCGGCTTATTGCTGTTGGGGTCCAGGCCCAGGTGCTGCAAGGCCAGGGGCAGGATTTCCGAGGGCGAATCGAGCAAGGCCACGCCGCACTGCTTGAGCTTGCTGATGTTTTCTTCCTTGAAGATCAGGTCCCAGCTATCCACCGGCGCGTTTTCACCCAGCGCGGCCTTGACCTTGTCCGGGTTGAAGCCGATCAGGATGGTGCCGTACATGTAAGGCACGGCGAATTTGTTGCCTGGGTCGTTGGCCTCGATCAGCTTCATCAGCTTGGGATCGAGGTGGTTCCAATTCGGCAGCTTGCTGCGATCCAAGGGCTGGAACACCCCGGCTTCGATCTGCTTGGCCAGAAACACGTTGGACGGCACCACCACGTCGTAGCCAGCGTTGCCCGTCAGCAGCTTGGCCTCCAGGGCTTCGTTGGTGTCGAAGATGTCGTAGATCAGCTTGACCTGGCTGTTCTGCGCCTTGAAGTCACCCAAGGCCTTGGGCGTGATGTAGTCGAACCAGTTGTAGACGCGCAACGTGCGCTCCTCGGCCTGAGCGGCGCCACACAGCAGCGCGGCGCACAGGGCCGGGGCCATCAAACGCTTGAGTCTGTTCATGCTGTTGTTCCTCATTGGGCGCTTTGGAAACCTTCAAGGACGTTCACGGCGTTGATGCCGATTTCTGCCACTGCGTAGCCGCCTTCCATCACGAACAAGGTCGGCTTGCCGAGCGCCGCGATGCGTTTGCCCATCGCCAGGTAGTCCGGGCTGTCGAGCTTGAATTGCGAGATGGGGTCGTCCTTGAACGTGTCCACGCCCAGGGACACGACGATGACGTCGGCGTCGTAGCGATGGACTTCGCCGCAGGCTTGTTCCAGCGCGGCGCTCCAGGTTTCCCAACCCGAGCCCGCCGGCAAAGGGTAGTTGAAGTTAAAGCCCGCGCCGGCACCTTCGCCGCGCTCATCTTCGTAGCCCAGAAAGAATGGGAACTCGGCCTCCGGGTGGCCGTGGATCGACGCGAACAGCACGTCGCTGCGCTCGTAGAAAATCGATTGGGTGCCGTTGCCGTGGTGGTAGTCCACGTCGAGGATCGCAACCTTTTTGTGCCCCTGGTCAAGAAAGGCCTGTGCTGCGATGGCGGCATTGTTGAGGTAGCAATAACCACCCATCAAGTCGCTTGCAGCGTGGTGTCCCGGTGGGCGGCACAACGCGAAGGCGCTACGGGCGCCACGCTGGATGTGGGCCTGGGCGGTGAGGGCGACCTGGGCTGCGCTGTACGCCGCTTGCCAGGTACCGGCGGTAATCGGCGCTCCTCCATCAAAGCTGTAATAGCCGAGCTGGCCGTGCAGGCTGGTCGGGATCACCGAGCGCAAGGTGCGGGCCGGCCAGGTGTAGGGCAGCAGGTCACCGTCGCGATTGAACTCGGTCCAACGCTCCCAGGCGCCCTTGAAAAATTCCAGGTACGCCGGGCTGTGGACACGCTGGATCGGCGCGAGGCCGAAGTCCTTCGGCGCCTCCACCGGCCCCAACGCCCGAGCCTTGACCCGCTCCAACACATGGTCGGCCCGGGACGGCATTTCGAAACAGGGCATCAACTGCCCATCCATCAATTCGCAGCGTCCGTGGTGCAGGTGGTGATCGTCTGAGTAGATCGTCAGCATTCTTGTTCTCCGCAGGGCTGATTCGTTGGAACACAGTCTTGCGGCGCGAAGCGTTTCGGAGAACGGCAGGAGAGGCCAAAAGGGGATCGAAATGGCCAAAAGGTTTGACCGTAAATCGCCCCTTGTTGGCGCGGGTGTGAGCCGATTCGGGGCGTGGACGGGTTCGCAGTTTCACAACCCGTGGCGAGGGAGCTTGCTCCCGCTGGGGGGCGAAGCCGCCCCAACCGATCCAACGCGTTTCTATAGATAATCCGCGTCAGCCGGTTTGCGACGGCTACGCCGCCGAGCGGGAGCAAGCTCCCTCGCCACGGGGATCGTGTTGAAGCCAACTTTCACGCCCTGAACCGACTCGGCGCCACGCCGCTCCAGCGCACGAAGGCATGGCGAAAGCTCGCTGTTTCACTGAAGCCAAGCAGTTCGGCGATCCGGTAGATCGGCAGCTGATCCTCGCAGAGCATCTGCTTGGCCCGCTCGAAGCGCAGTTCATCGAGCAGTTCTTGATAGCTGCAACCCAGGTCCTTGAGGTGCCGACGCAGGGTGCGCGCCGAGCAGTTCATTTGCTCGGCCAGGCCTTCCAGGCCCGGGGCGGCGTCCAGTTGCGCGCCGAGCAGTTGGCGGATTCGTCCCAGCCAGGCTTGGCGGCCGGTGAATTCCGTGTTTTGCCGCCGGCAACGTTCGGCCATGGCTTGATGGGTGATGGGGTCGGCCAGCGGCAAGGGTTGTTCCAGCCAGTGGCGATCGAAGGCGAAGGCGTTGTCGAAGCTGTCGAAGCGCACCGGGCAGTCGAACAGGTAGGCGTAGCGCGCCTGGTAGTCCGGCGCCGAGTGTTCGAAGCGCGCCGCGCGCAAGGGCAGCGGGTGACCGAGCAGGTCGTTGCAGATCACCTTCAGCGACACCATGCAGAACTCGGCGTTGAACACCGCCAGGGCCGGGTTCTCCCGGTAGTCGCCGGCGCTGAGCCAGATGTGCTCGCCGTCGTCCTCCAAGGCCAGCTCGAAGAGTGTTCCCAACAGCGCCGGGTAGCGCAACGCCAGGCGCAAAGCGTCACCTAAGGTGGCACTCGTGAGCAGGGCGTATCCCAGCATGCCGTAGGAAGAAACGTGCATGTTACGCCCCAATTCCAAGCCAATGTCGCGCTTGAGGGCCACGGCGTTGGCACAGACCTGCATCTCTTGGTTGGTGGTGATGCGCGTGTCGGCCCGGCTCAAGTCCGCCGTGCTGATGCCGCTGCCGGCCAGCAATGCATCACTGGGCAGGCCATCGTGCTTGAAGGCATCGAGTACCAGGGAGACGGCATTGAGGGTGGTGAGGTGGGAATGCAACATGGTCCGTTTCCAGCCTGGGGAGACGGGAGACGGAGCAAGTTGTATGCCGGCCCAGGACCGCAAAGCGGCCACTAAACCTTGTGGGAGCGAGCTTGCTCGCGATGACGGTGTGTCAGTCGAGGCAGACGTCGACTGGCTGCCGCTATCGCGAGCAAGCTCGCTTGTATGGTAGGACTTGAAGGGAGGAGGAGGGACAAGGCTCGATTCTGACTGTTCGCGCAGTACAGACCGTGGGAGATTTCACCCCTCCTCCTTTCACCCAAGCGCCGATAAAGAATGCATCTGGCCTAGACCGACGATAGGAACAAGCCTGCGCCTCTGGGTGAACCCTTCAAGTGTTCAAACCTTAGCGCGGAGGATTTTCAATGGCAATGCCGGTTTCTGTCGCAAAGCCGATCGTGGGGGTTGATGTCGCCAAAGATGAGTTGGTGATTTATCACGCAGAAACAGATCGACTGCAAGCGATCCCCAACACCAAAGCTGCGATCAAGAAGTGGCTCAAGGAATTGCCTGCGCCAGTGGATGTCGCCATCGAGGCCACCAATATCTATCACCAGGACTTCGCCGACCTGGCTTATGCGCAGGGCTGTGTGATCTACATGATCGGCGGCTACGAACTCAGCCATTACCGCAAAGGTGTGAAAGTTCGCGCCAAAACCGATGCGCTGGATGCTCGGTTGTTGGCTCGCTACTTGAACAACGAAGGCCACCAGTTGCACCCGTGGACCCCGCCATCGCCCCTGTATTGCCGGCTTATAAGCCTTTTCCGGCGCCGGGCAGCCTTGGTTCAGGCGCGTGTCAGCCTCAAGCAAAGTTGGTCGAACGAACCGTTGCTCAAAACGGCCTTTGAGAACCAGATAAAGGCCATGCAGCGACTGGAAATCTTGCTTGAGAAAACAATCCAGACGCAATTGGATGCAGCCGGTCTGGGCAGTCAGCTCAAGCGCTGCATGAAAGTCGAAGGAATCGGGCTGTTGAGCGGTGCGCGTTTACTTACGTCGTTTCAGCGTGGAGATTTCAGAAATGCCGATGCCTTCATCGCTTTTCTAGGGCTGGACCTGCGCATATCGGACTCGGGAAAAAAGAAGGGACGCCGCTGCCTGTCTAAGCGAGGTGACCCGGAGGCGCGCCGATTGATGCACAACGCCGCGATGTCGGCGAGCCGCACAGCGGCGTGGAAGGGTTTTTATGGGGCTTTGCGGGCTCGAGGGCTAAGCACAACCGAAGCATTAGTGGCACTGGCCCGCAAGCTTGCCCGAGTGGTATTCGCCCTGTTGAAGAACCAGAGCGAATACTTACCAAAAGGCATCTAAGGGCTAGCCATGCACCATAGAATCTCCCACA